>JAFVEU010000012.1 GCA_017475845.1 Lachnospiraceae bacterium
ATGATCTCGGAGATCCACGGCTTTTCCGCTGTGGGGCTCTACACCTCCGGATATACCATAGGGACATTACTCATGTTTGTCACCAATGCGGTGGGACAGGCCTGGCTTCCCTATTTCAACGAGCATCTCTATAACCGTGACTATGAGCTCATAAAGGAAAAGAACAGGCTGCTGATGATCTACGGCTGCGCCCTGACCCTTATCTTTATAGCGGCAGCTCCACTGGCCGTAAAGATCCTCTTTGCGAAAAGCTACTGGGACAGCATGTGGGTGGTGCCTCCGGTGGCTTTGGGAACCCTATGCCAGTATTTCTACACCAACTATGTGAATGCAGAGCTCTTTCACAAAAAGACCTTTCTGATAGCCCTTAATTCCTGCATCGCAGCGGTGATAAACATCGGCCTCAACGCGTATTTCATCCCCCGTTTCGGCTATATCTCCGCAGCCTATACCACCCTTGCGGGGTATTTCTGCCTGATGATCCTCCACTTCATTGCAGTGAGGCTTATCCTCAAAATGAAGCTCTATGATGACGCCCTCTACTTCGGCATGCTGGTCCTTACCTGCGCCCTTGGCATCATCACCGCATTACTCTATCCCTATCCTCTGATACGCTATCCCCTTTTCATCATACTTGCCGGAATTCTCCTCTTCTTCAGGAGAAAGGATCTTGCCCTGCTTATTTCCGTCATCCGCAGACGCTCATCCTGAAACCCTCCGGATTACATGATTCCGCCGCATAAAACGCAACAGTCAAGTAAACCTCATCCCTTGAGACTCCTCCGGGTTTTGTTGAAAAACTCCCCCGTTTAGTATAGAATAAAGCCGTTATGAAGATATTGGTCATTATCCCCGCAAGGGGAGGTTCAAAGAGAATTCCCAGAAAAAATGTGAGGCTTATGAACGGAAAGCCTCTTATAATGTACTCCGTGGAAAACGCTCTGTCCCTTAAGGACAGGTATGACGCGGACGTGGCTGTTTCCACCGATGATGAGGAGCTTTCGGGGATAGCGGCGGATCACGGGGCGGAGATCGTCACAAGGGGAGAAGAGCTCTCCGGAGATAAGGTCACCCTTGATCCGGTGATATTTGACGCCGTGCTCAAGATGGAAGAGAAGCACGGTAAATATGATGTGGTCATAACCATGCAGGCCACTTCTCCCACCTTAAGCAGAAAAACCCTGGTCTCGGCAGTGGAATACTTTACCGAAGGCGGCTTTGACACGGTGATAAGTGTCAGCAACAAGCCCCATCTCTCCTGGACAAAAAGGGAAGGTAAGATAGTAAAGAACTACGAGGAAAGGCTTAATTCCCAGTTCCTGCCGCCAAACTATCTGGAGACCGGAGCATTTCTCATTACGAAGAGAGAGTGCGTAAATGAAAAGGGCAGGATAGGAGAGAACGTATCGGTATATGAGACCGGGCCGGAGGAGGCTGTGGATATAGACAGCTATACGGACTGGATAGAAGCTGAGGCCATCCTTAAGAGAAAGAGGGTGCTCTTCCGTGCCGTGGGACAGCGGCGCCTGGGCATGGGCCATATCTACCGTTGTCTTTCCATCGCATATAAGCTCATCGGACATGAGCTCATGTTCGTCACCGATTCGGAAAGTGAAATGGGGATAGAGAAATTAAAGAGTTCCTTCTTCCCCTATGAAGTCATAGAAAATGATGATGATTTTGAGAGGGTGCTTCGGAGCTGGAAGCCGAACATAGTGGTGAATGATATCCTTGATACCGAAGAGTCCCTGGTAAGGCTTGAAAAACGCTACGCCAAAAGGGTCGTGAATTTCGAGGATACCGGGCCCGGGGCAAGGCTTGCGGACGCTGTGATAAACGCTCTCTATGAAAATCACGACGACAGGCCCGGAAATGTCTATGAGGGCTCCGACTATTTCTTTATAAGGGACGAGTTTCTGGAGGAGAACCCCAAGGAGTTTTCCGAAGAATGCAAAAACGTGGTGATAATGTTCGGAGGGGCAGACCCTTCTGATCTTACGGGAAAGCTCTACAGGATCTGCAAGGAGCTTTCGGAATCTGCTCCCGGCACGGCCTTCCACTTCATCACGGGATTTGCCTACGAGAAAAAGGACAGCATAAAGGATATACCGGAAAAGAATATCTATGTACATAATGATGTGAAGCGGGTATCCCTCTTCATGAAAAAGGCGGATCTGGCAGTGACCAGCCAGGGAAGGACCATATTTGAGCTTGCCAGCATGGGAGTGCCCGCCATCGTTCTCGCCCAGAACGAAAGGGAGGCGCAGCATGTGTTTGCGGGCATCCAGAACGGCTTTATAAATCTGGGAATAGGCAGCAGGACCGATGACCGCACCGTCATACAGACCATGAGATGGCTTATGGAGACCCCGAACGTGAGAAAGGAAATGAGGAACATAGAGCTCACGAATGAGTTCCACATGGGTCAGAAACGGGTGACGGACATAATACTGAAGGACGGGAAATGAGCGGGAAAAAGGTCCTCTTAATGAATACCGTTGCCGGGAAGGGCAGCGTGGGACGTATTGTCACCGGGCTTTCCACGGCTCTTAAAAGCAGGGGATGCGACAGCCTTATCTGTCTCGGCAGATGGGAATCCCCGGCGGGACATCAGGTTTACCGCATCGGAAGTGAAAGGGATGTGTATATCCACGGGGCTTTGAGCAGGCTCACGGACAGGCACGGGCTCTATTCTGCAGCTGCCACGGGGAAGCTTATAGAGAAGATAAGGGAATACGATCCGGATATCATACATATGCATAATGTCCACGGATATTATGTAAACTATGAGAAGCTGTTTTCCTTTTTGAAAAACGAGTATGCCCTTAAGAAGGGCCGGAGGATCATCTGGACTCTCCATGACTGCTGGGCCTTTACGGGACACTGTGTCCACTTTGAATACGCGGGATGTACAAGGTGGAAAGAGGGATGTCATGACTGCCCGGAAAAGAAACAATATCCGGCGTCACTCCTTTTAGACAATTCAAAAGAGAATTACAGGCTTAAGAAAAAGGCCTTTACCGGGATAAAGAACCTGACCCTTGTCACACCTTCGGTCTGGCTTAAGGAACGGGTGGAGGAGTCCTTTTTGAAGGAATATCCGGTTCACACCGTTCCCACGGGAATTGACTTAAGTGTTTTTAAGGAGCAGAAAAGCGGTCTAAAGGAAAGGTACGGCATAGGAGAAAAGACCCTGCTTCTCGGGGTTGCAAATCCCTGGAGGGAGAGGAAGGGCTTTGAGGATTTCCTGAAGCTTGCGGAGGCAGTAGGGGACAATGCGGTAATAGCCATGGTGGGACTTAATAAAGCCCAGGCTTCAAAGGCCTCTGCCCACCGGAATATCATAGCCGTGATGAAGACCGATTCAATAAAGGAAATGGCGGAATGGTATTCGGCAGCGGATATTTATGTAAACCTGACCTATGAGGACACCTTCCCCACCACCAATTTAGAGGCCATGGCCTGCGGAACCCCGGTCATCACCTACAGGGCGGGGGGCAGCCCGGAAGCCCTTACAGGGGAATGCGGCATCATAACAGGAACGGGAGATATAGGGGGAGTTCTGGAAGCTGTAAAGGAATTGAAGGAACGGGACAGGAAGAAGACCGGTCTCTCCTGCGTGGAGCAGGCATCCCGTTACCGCCTCGGCCGGATGTTCGGAAGTTATCTGGATGATGTATACGGGTTAAGGACAGATAATCAAAGTGAAGGATATATGCACTCGGTTTAACAACAGCATATTGTTTTTTATCAGGGCTTTTCTCTACCTCGGGACCTACGCCATCCTCTTTTCCCTTATGGGCATAGAGAACAGGCAGGTACGGGTGCTTTCAAGGACATCCGTCATCATGACGGTGATGTATTTTATGGCCCTGTTGTTTTTTAACAATATCTACGGCGGCTTTGCCGTGGGCAGAAGCCCCAGGAAAAAGATACTTCAGGGCATGGAGCTCTCCATCATCTTTTCTTCCTGCTTTACCTATCTTATTTTCCTTATAATGAATGTGAATGAGGCCAACGGCCTTAAGTTCAGGTTTGCGTCCTTCGGCTATTTCCTTATGGCTGTCATTGCAAATGCACTGTTCATCTGGTTTATGACCATGGCAGGGACCAGGTTCTATAACTGGATCATGCCTCCGGTAAAGGCCATTATCATAGCCGGAAACATGGAGGACGGCATGAGGGTAAGGGATACGGTGGATTCCTTCAGACACCGCTACCGGGATACGGAAGCCGTGATCTACAATGATCCCCATATCAGAAAGAAGATCGATGAGTCCGGAATGGTCTTTTTCTATGACGTTCCCCAGAAGGAGAGGGCGGAGCTGGTGAACTACTGCTACAGGCAGATGATATCCGTGTCCTTAAATCCGGTGATCTCGGACATAGTGGAGATGACTGCGGAAGAGAGGATGATAGGGGATATGCCTTTCCTGTTCCATCATTCCCTTATAATGACCTTTGAGCAGAGAGTAATAAAGAGGCTTATGGATATAAGCATATCCTTTATCCTGCTCCTTATCACTTCACCTCTGTTCCTTATCTTCTCGATAATAATAAAGACTGAGGACGGAGGAAGCGTATTTTTCCGGCAGAAGAGGGCCACGGTCCGGGGGAAGGTCTTTGAGATAATCAAATTCAGGACCATGAAGGAGAATGTGGAGAATGTATCTGCCACAAAGGATGATGACAGGATCACCGGGATCGGCAGGTTCTTAAGGAAATACAGGTTTGACGAGCTCCCCCAGCTCATAAACATCCTGAAAGGCGATATGTCCTTAGTGGGGCCGAGACCCGAGATGCTTGAAAACGTAAGCGAATACGAAAAGCAGATCCCGGAATTCCGCTACAGGCTCCGGATGAAGGCGGGGCTTACGGGGCTTGCCCAGGTAATGGGAAAGTACAATACCTCATCCAGGGATAAGCTTATCCTGGATCTTATGTATATAGAGAGATTCAGTATCCTCATGGATATACGGATACTGTTCCAGACGGTGCTGGTGCTTTTCAATGCGGAAGATTCCACCGAAGGCTTTTAAGTTATGTTAACCTCTATCATCACAGTATGCTTTAATTCCGAAAAGACCATACTCCGGACCATGGAATCGGTGCTGTATCAGACCAGACCGCCCTACGAATACATAATCGTGGACGGCTTAAGCACTGACGGCACCGTGGCGAAGGCGGAATCCATGAGGGGGGCCTTTGAGGAAAAGAACATAGCCCTCTGCATCATCTCCGAAAAGGACGAGGGGATCTATGATGCCATGAATAAGGGCATTGAGAAGGCTAAGGGGGATATCATCGGGATCATAAACAGCGATGATTTTTACGAGAGCGAAGCCGTGGAAGTGATGGAGGAGACCTTTAAGGATACAGGCTGCGACCTGGCCTTTGCGGATATCCGCATGATCATGACAAACGGCAGGAGCTTCATTAAAAGGGCCAGGGTCAGGAAGTATCTGACAAGCAGGGACTGGAACCACCCCACCCAGTTCGTCTCCCGGAAGGTATATGAGAAATACCGCTATAAATGCAGGGATATAAGTGACGACATGGAGCTCTATTTCAGGGTTAGGAAAGCCGGATACAGGATAGTTGCCGTAAATAAGGTGCTGGCTGATTTTACCATGGGCGGTGTCAGCAACCGTATTCCCTTAAAGGAAGTGATCCCAAGGATAAAAAGGCGCTACCGTATCTACAGGGAAAACGGCTACAGCAGGTTCTATATCTTCGAATGCGTGGCCTTTGAGGTGATCAAATTTATACTGGCATGAGAACATGAAGATAAGCTTTTTTTCAAACTATTTTAACCATCATCAGGAGGCGCTCTGCAATGCCTTTTACCAAAGGCTCAATGAGGGCTTTACCTTTATCGAGACGGAACCCATGGAGGAGTTCCGCTCCGAGATGGGCTGGGGAAGGCCGGCCCCGGGATATGTGCTGAAATCCTATCTCTCTCCGGAAAATGAAAAAAAGGCGGAGGATCTCGCCCTGGAAAGCGATGTGGTGATCTTCGGTACTGCGCCGGAGCACTTTATAGAAAAAAGGCTTGAAGAAGATAAGCTTATCTTCCGCTATTCCGAGCGCCCTCTCAAGGAGGGGCGGATAAAGGTCCTTATCCCAAGGCTCGCTAAAAAGTTCTATCACAACCATTTCAGGAACCGTAATAAGAATATCCACATCCTGGCAGCCAGCGCCTACTGTGCTTCGGATTATAAATTCCTTCATTCCTACATCGGAAAGTGTTATAAATTCGGCTATTTCCCGGAAAAGGAAGGGAAGAGCTTTAGGGAGCTGTCGGAGCTTAAAAATGATAATAAGCCGTTAAAGATCCTCTGGGCCGGGAGATTCCTCAGATTAAAGAGAGCGGATCTCTTTCTTTCCGCGGCAGCAGAGTGCAGAAATGCGGGTCACGATTTTACCATAGAGATGGTGGGTTCGGGAGAAGAGGAGGGGCGCTTAAAGGCCCTTACGGAAAAGCTGTCATTGTCTGATATCACGGAATATAAGGGCTTTCTTTCCCCGGAGGAGACCAGGGAGAGGATGGAGAGAGCGGATATCTTTGTGATGACCAGCAATTTCCTTGAGGGCTGGGGATCCGTGATCTATGAAGCCCTGTCTTCGGGATGCGCAGTGATAGCAAGCCATGCAGCGGGAGCCACCCCCTTTCTCATAGAGGACGGGGTCACGGGGCGGATCTTTAAGAGCGGCAGCAGGGAGAGTCTTGTTTCCGCCATGGAGGATCTCTTAAAGAAGCCGGAGGACATAAGGAAGCTCGGAAAAAACGCCTACGACAACATGCAGGAATACTGGAATCCCGACACTGCCGCCGGCAGGATAATAGAAATGTCGGAATACATGCTGGAAAAAAGGGAAAAGATATACGAAAAGGGACCGCTGTCAAAGTGTGAGTACCTGTACAACAACTGGTTCAGATGATGAAAAAGATCCTGTATTTAATGGAATATCCCATAGACCTTCCCGGGGGAGCCCAGTTTTCGACGGAAATGATAGCCCGGGCCCTGGCGGAGCACCCGGAGTACGGGTATGAAAGCGTAGTGATCTGTCCGGAACTTCTTAAAAAGGATAAGTCAGACTACCCCTTTAAGGTGCTCACCTACCCCATGGGGGAAAACCGGGGGATCAATCTCTTAAAGCGGATAAAGGCGTTTAAGAAGTATATAGGGGAGGAGAAGCCTTCCCTCATTCATATCGAGATGTCCGAATCCCTTATCACATATGGCTTTATCATGGGGGCTTTTAAGGATGTCCCCTTTATCTATACCGACAGGGGGATGTACTTCGGCTACAGGAAGAGATCCAGGTTTTTCATGGATCCGGTGCTAAAGAAGGCTTCCTGCATGGTCACCACCACGGATAAAAATAAGGAACTCTGGACCGCAAATACGGATATCAGGCCGGTCATAACCGTTCCCAATACCATAAATTCCCTTTTTGAGACCTTTGAGGAGGGACGGAAGAAAAGGGGAGGAAGGCTGGCCATAGGCTTTGCGGGCAGGGTCTGCGTGGAAAAGGACTGGGGAAAGGTGCCGCTTATCCTTAAGGCCCTTGCTGATGCGGGCATAGATTTTGAAGCGCATCTCGTCCTTTCTCTCTATGAGAAAGGGGACAGGGAGTTTGCCGACAGTTTAAGAGCCGAAGCGGAAAAGGTAACGGGAGCCGGAAGGCTTGTTTACAGGGAAGAGCTGTCCCAGGAGGAGATGAGCGCTTTCTACTACGGACTGGATCTGTTTATAATGACCAGCATCTTCGAGTCCTTCGGGAAGGCTGCGGTGGAGGACATGTCCAGGCGCTGCGCCGTAATGAGTACGGACGTGGGAGGGCTCCCGGAGGTCATAGGAAGGGAAGAAAACCTTTATTCCATGGAGGATCTTTCAAAGCTTACGGCCTACGTAAAGAGAGCTTCCGAAGACCCCGGTTTCCTAAAGTCGGAGCAGGACTATTTCTTTAAGAGATACCACGAAAGATACACCAGGGATTTCTATATACAGAGGCATGTGGAGATCTATGACAGATACGCGTGAGACGGGATCCGGATTCAGTGGCTTTCTAAGCTACTTTTACGGGAATTTCATAGTATTGCTGCTAGGCTTTATCCAGACGCCCCTGGTCACCAGACTTATGTCAACCGATGAATACGGAAGGACCGGGATGTTTGAGACCGCTGTTTCCTGTATCTATATCTTTGCGATCCTCGGTCTGGACCAGACCTATATCCGTTATTATTACAAGGCGGGCACAGACAGGAGAAGGCTTATGGGCCAGTGCCTGCTGCCGCCCTTTATCCTGGTGGCGGTGCTGGTGGTGATATATTTCTTCTTTTCAGCCCCGGCAAACAACTGGCTTTTCGGCAGACATTCGGTTGACATAACATTATTGGTGGCGGGCTATACCGTGGTCTCCGTATTTGAGCGTTTCCTCTTCCTTGATGTGAGGATGCAGCAGAACGGAAGGCTCTACAGCAATATCAACATAGCCCAGAAGGTCATAAATATCCTGCTGATCTTCATTTTCTTCAGGCTGTTCCATAACGATTTCCGGGTGGTGCTCTACGCCATGACCCTGTCCTGGCTCTCCACCACTCTGTTTCTGGCGGTAAGATTTCTCTTTTTCACGAAGGAGAAGGTCAATGAGCCGGAATACGATATCGTAAAGAAAAGGGATTATCCGGAAAGGGAGCTGATCTCCTACGGACTGCCCTTTATCCTGGTGCTGCTCATGGAGTGGCTCCTGTCCTCCTGCGACAGGATAGCCCTTAAGTCGCTTGCGGATTATCATGAGCTGGGGATCTACAGTGCCGCCATGAAGATAATGGTACTGTTACTTACCTTCAAAAATACCTTCCTTGCCTACTGGTCACCGGTGGCCATGGAGAGATATGAAAAGGGCGACGGCAGCGAAAAGGAGTTTTTCCGGGAGGCCTTTGACATAGTCAGGTTTTTATGCATGGCAGCAGCCATAGGCATGATCTCCATGAGGAATGTGATAGTGCTGATACTGGGAAAGGATTACAGGGGAGCGGACAGGATAATCCCCTTTTTGACCCTGATGCCGATCTTTGCCATAATGTTCGAGATAACGGTGCAGGGCATCAAATTTAAGAAAAAGAATATCTTCTTAAACATCGCAAGCCTTGCGGCAATAGTCGTAAACATCTGCGGGAATTACATGCTGGTACCCATATACGGAGGGGTGGGAGCGGCCCTTACCACCGGCATATCCTACCTTATTTACTTCATAGTGGGTTCCCTGCTTTCCGAGCGTTTCTATCCCGTGGGGTACGATAACTTAAGAACCGGTATGGAAGCTGTAATGGTGTTTGCCCTGGCGGGTATGGCGGCCTTTGGCATGCCAAGGCTGATCACTTCCCTTTACGGCCTTATCATAATCTTTGTTATACTGCTCATGGAGAAAAAAAGCCTTGTAAGGATCATTTCGCTGATACCATGGAAAAAGAAAGCTTAAAGGAAAAAATCCCATATATCCTTGCAGCCGTGACGGGGATTCTCATAATCCTCAATATCTTAGTGCTGAATAAGAGGCTGTTTATCGATATCTCGCCCCTAAGGTCCTCCACCCATACCATGTACGCCGACAGCTACGGAGAGACGGGAGAATATCCTGATCTCTTTTTAAGGAATACGGTAAGGGATAAGGAAGTAAAGGTGGCCCGTGAGATAAAGACCTATGACGACTACGGAACTTTCGGCAGGGACGGGGAGGACGGGAATCCCTTTGACAAACAGTATCTCATAGAAAACGATCTCACCAGGTGGTTTGGCCTCTATGCGGGAAAGATCACCGTTGACCCGGAGCTTCCCGCGGGGAAAGAGGTGTCGGAGGTATTAAGTCCGGAGAGTGAGGGCTTCGTAAATATAGGAGAGGCAAACGATATGCTCCGGTACTCCTTTGCACTTAACCGGGAAAAGGTGCAGCAGGCATCGGCCTTCTGGTATTCCTGGTATTACAATACCTATTCCGAGAAGGTCACAAAGGAAGAGGAAAAGGACATGCTGCCAAATATTTATGTAAACCTCGACGGCCTGGACACAGCCCGGGTTTTTGTGGCGGTGTGGACGGACAGGGAAGACCTTTATTTTATGAGTGAGGACAAATACCGGGAGATCAGGGGATCATAATGCCCCGGTCTTCAGGAAGCGGTACGGGAATATATGGTAACGGAAGCGTATAAAAACATTACAGCAGATACGGGAAATCTCTTTATGCTGCGGGAGATCTTAACGATCCTGGGGCTTTTTGCCGCGGGCTTTATTCCCTTAAGGCTCCTTAAGGACAGGATCGACACGGTCCGGGAACTGCTCCTTTCATTTCCCCTGGGGCTTTCGATCTACAGCACTGCAGGCTTCCTTCTATTGGTGAGCGGCGTGGGGTTCAATATGAGGGGGATCCTGGTGATTTATGTCCTGCTCCTGGCTGCAGTCTTTATCCTTCGAAATAAAGAAAAAAGACCCTCCGATACAGTCCTGACCATAGCCGGATTTATGGCTGCGGCAGTGCTTTCCGCAATTGCCTGTTCCGGGATCCTTTCCCAGTATGTGACCAATGATTCTGTATATTATTATTCCATGTATCCCTCCATTCTTGTGAAGGACGGCGTCCTTTCCCCGGCTCTGGATAAGTTCCTTACGGATGTGGGGCAGACGACGGCCATAGTACAGAGCCTGCCCTTTATGCTTGGTTTCGACGAGACCTTCGGGATACAGCATTTCCTCAATTTCAATTTTGTGCTGATCTTTTTCAGGACACTTTTTGACTGCACAGGGGTATTAAAGGACAGGAAGGGCTTGAGGTTTATGCTCTCCGCTTTGGGAACCCTTTTCCTTATCACATCGGAACCCTTCCTGGTGCTTTCCAAGTGGGTGCTGTCCAATGTGTATTTCATGGATATACTCTTTATCCTGGTGATCATATCCCTGAAAGCCGGAAAGGAAGAAAACATAAGCAGGGACTATGCTTTTGTCATCATACTTCTCACATCCATGCTGACCATGTGCCGGATGGAGGGAGGAGTCATGGTCTTTGTGCTGGCCCTGTCCCTGTCGGTGCTGCCCTTCGGGAAGAGGGACATGCTGATTCTTTACGGCATCCCCTTAGCCGTAATGGAGCTCACATATTACGGGACGATCTACTTAAAGATCGGAGTGGATCCTCTTTACAGCTTTTTAAGCATAAAGACAGTCCTTATGATGGCAGGACTTATCCTTGTGTATTTTGTTTACATAATATTTATAAGGGAGAGGCTGGATAAGGGCATTGTGCCCCTTCTCCTCCTTATTGCGCTGTCTGCGGGAAATCTGGGGCTTCTTGCCATAAACCATACCCGTTATATAGCGGATATCCGGGCTTTTATCCTGAATATCAGGCTGGGTAACGGCTGGGGAGCCTTCGTTATCGTGATGGCGCTCTACGCAGTCCTGTTTCTTGCGGATCTGATAAGATCAGGGGGAAGGGGGCTGTCTCCGGAACAGTTCCTTCCCGCAGCCCTGATCCTCACTGTTTTTGCGGTTTGCTTTGCAAGGGGAGGGGTGCTGGCAGTAAGGACCAGCGATTCCGGAAACCGGGTTTTGATGGAGACAGTGCCGTTTCTTGTCTTTTCGGTATATTACCGGGTGCTTGGCATGGGGAAGCAGGATCCCGGCAGCGCAGCTCTCAAAGCTCTGAAAGGGGAGGAATAAGCTTATGGAAAACATGATG
>JAFVEU010000132.1 GCA_017475845.1 Lachnospiraceae bacterium
CCCTTTTTAAGCATTTTCTCCATTCTTAGGCATAGTTCCCTTCTCGGACTGACTGCCCCTGCCGGTTTTCTATGCCCTTTTTAAGCATTTTCTCCATTCTTAGGCATATTTCCCTTCTCGGACTGACTGTCCCTGCCGGTTTTCTATGCCCTTTTCAGGCATTTTCCTCGTCCTTAGGCATAAAGCTGACTTAGGCCCTTTCGCAGGGGATTGCGCGGAGCTTTCTCCCCTATTCGCGCAACTGCTTCACTTTCATGTCATACATGCGCTGGTCGGCAAGGTAGTAGACTGCTTCCGTGCTGTGGCCGTCCACCTCATCACTGCCGGCGAGGCCATATGCGGCCCTCACCGGGAAGCCGAGGCTCTTCTCTGCGTTCTTTTCCATGGAATCGAGCCACTCAAGCCTGCCGAGGAGCTCCTGTCTGCCGGCGTCATTGGAGATCACCAGGAACTCGTCGCCTCCGGGTCTTATGACATAGGCGATATCGGAGAAACAGCGGGTCAGGATGTCCGCAAAGGTGGTGAGGAGCCGGTCTCCCTCCGGGTGGCCCCTTTTGTCATTGATCTCCTTCAGGCCGTTAACGTCAAAGCTGATCATGTGGTAGTCCTTGCCGGACCTGTCCAGCTCCTCCATCTTGTCCTTGCAGAAGGCCCTGTTTAAGAGCCCGGTGAGGCCGTCGGTATAGGCAAGCCTCTTAAGGGTCTTTTCCTCCGCCTTCCTTAAATAGGACTCGTAGAGATCGTAGATATAGGAGCTCATCATCATCATCACCATGATCACGGTGCCGTAAAGAAGGAAGGAGTGCCTTAAGACCGTCACACGGAAATTAAAGAGACGGTTAAGGATGCTCCTCAGGATCTCAAGGGCGACAAAGATAAAGCAAAGCATATGTTCCATAAACCTAGGATTTTTCAGGATATCCTTCATGGGATAGTCCTTCCACTCCATAAGGCAGACAACAGCCATGCTGATAAAGGCGCAGCACTGGAAGAAAGCAGAGGTATTGCAGATATGGATCTCCTTTATCAGCGCAAGGATGATGGAGGAAACAATAAGAACGTGGTTGACGCTGAAGACCACCTTCTGCACATAGCTGTCCGCCTCAGGCTTATCCTTATGGGCCCCGGTGAACACCCTCAAAACCGGAAGGATGCAGAAGATACCAAAGGAATATCGGGCGAAGGTGTTCAGAACATAATTCATTGAAAAGAGCTGAATGGTACAGGTCTCACAGAGGTTCCAGCAGCCGATGGTAAAAAAGAGGAGCCCCATCTGATTGATCCTCATCCATTCGTACTTTCTGAAAGCGATGACTGCTGAAATGATAATGATGATGACTCCCGCCATCACAAGGGAAAGAGACAGGGCCACGGGAAAGATATTATCATTCAGATAGTCGATAAGTCCCCAGTTGGCATCATCCAGAAAGACTCCCGTGATATAAGAGAAAGCATTGTTTTCACCGGCTCTTATCACTATGGAGACCAGACGCCCCTGACTGTCTTCCGGAAGACGGATAACATGCACGGCACTTCCCACCATATCTCCCATGGCCAAGCGGTCCGAACCGTAGCCGTAGACAGCATAGCCCTTCACGTCCACGGAAATGGTGGAGAGCTCCAGAGGGAAGACCAGTGCGGTGCTGTCCTTTATACTGAAGGGAAGATAGTTCCTCAGGACGATGAATTCCCCCTTTTTTGAGCCTCCGGGAAGCCGGAACTTCTCCAGATCCACATCATAATACTCCTGTCCGCGGAATACCACGGTCCAGCCCTTGTTAAAGTCCGTTACCCTGTACCGGCTGGTACTTTTGATCAGCGCAAAGAAACCTGCGGTCAGGGCAATGACCACAAGCAGTACCATCACATAAAAGATTTTACGGTACCCTTTGTGCATATCAGTTTCTTTCCTTCTTCTGGCCCTTCTTCATCTCATACATCCTTTTGTCCGCAAGCCTGTAAACATCTTCCGGATCCTTAAAGCCCGATTCCCTGCTGCCGGCAATACCATAGGACGCGTCGATGGAGAAACTGATGCCGTTCTCTCTCTGTATGATCTTTTCAAGCTTCTTTATAAGACCTGCTTTCCGGTAAAGCTCATCCTCACTCATTTCCGTTGAAATATAGAGGAATTCATCTCCCCCGACCCTGTAGAGATCGTTGTTTCCTCCCAGGGCTTTGGTGGCGGTCTCCGCGAAGATACGGATGTATTCATCTCCCGTCAGATGGCCGTAATTATCATTAACGACCTTAAGACCGTTTAAGTCCATGTTAAGGATAACGAAATCCTTTCCGGAAGCCCTGAGTTCCCGGAAACGTCTGGAACACATACCCCTGTTCATAAGGCCGGTCATCTGATCCCTGCAGGCCAGCTTCTGCAGCCTTTCCCTTTCCGTATCCCTTAAGCGCATGTCATAGATCTCCATAAGGAAGCCTATGGTCATGACCACATCCAGAGTCAGCATGGCAAAGGGAGAAACGATGTTGTTGATCTTCGAGCTTATCTTAAAGACCGTGTTGATCACATAGTAAACGGATATCTCAAGCACACAGATACCGGCCACAAAGTAGAGTCCTATCTGGAAGAGACGTTCTCCCGCCTTCATCCTCCTCCACTTGGAGCTGCCCGCAAAGATAAGGCACATGGCATAGGGGATCAGCAGGATATGGAAGACTCCGACGATCTTTGTAACTTCCATGATGCCGCTTACCTGAAGGAAGATCGAGGCGAAGAAATAAAGCGCCGCAAGAGCCATGACCGCCTTTATCAGATTTCTGGCCCTGGGAGAAGCGGAACGCCTGAAATGCAGGCTTAAAAAGAGCATGGGGATCGGGAGCATATACATGGACACATACTCCAGAACGGTATTTAAGGTCACATCCCCGGAAAAGAGCTGCAGAGCCTTAATGGTGGAAAGGCTCCAGATCCCCGCACCGCAGGAGAATAATCCTATGACAGCCAGAGGGTAGAACCTCTTATCCATGTATATGGAACGAACGGAGAGAATGATGATGGCCAGACCCCCCATGAACATGAACAATCCTGAAAAGATCCCGAACATCCTTTCCATGGCAAACATGGAAATAGCCCCGTCCGCTGTTGTAAGCACAATCTCCGGAGCAGCGGTCAGAGCGTCGTCTTCTGAAGTCATAAGCTCGATCTTCAGCATCTTCCCGTAATAGCTGGTGGGGAGAAGGATAAAATGGTAGCCGCTTCCCACCATCCTGTGCTTGGACACATTCACAAAGCCGTAGCTGTAGATCTGATGGTCATCCACCATGACCTTTACCGCGGACAGTCTGGAATAAATGCGAAGTGTAAGGGGTTTGTGGGTATCCATATTGAGGGGATGGGACAGAAATATGGCTTCCCGGCTCTTTACGCCATTAAAGGCCCCGGTCATATCCTCCAGAGAGATATTCTCATAGGTCTTACCGCCTCTTTTAAGCTCCCAGCCGTTGGGAAGCTCATAGTAGGCTCCGCTCCCTCCGCGGAATTTCAGTCCCGCAAAAAAAAGAACCACAAGAAGAACGGCTGCAAAAAAACAGCCGATGAGATTTCTCGTGTTTTTATCCTTAAATAAGCCAGATATCATAGATCCTATGCAACATGATCGTAGCAGACGGCCACCACTACCCCGAGAACGCCTCCCGCCACAACCTGCATGGGAGTGTGACCCACAAGTTCCTTAAGCTTCACATCCATGCTCAGGCTTTCTTCACTCAGGCGGTCCAGCAGTTCAAACATCTCGTTGATGACCTGGGCCTGCTTTCCGGTTTCCAGCCTGACTCCCATGGCGTCATGCATGACTACGATAGCAAGGATAGCCGCTATGGCAAAGTAGGGAGAATCAAAACCGCACTGCAGCCCCGTCATCACTGCAACACTGGTAACCGTGGCAGAATGGCAGCTGGGCATGCCTCCGTCTCCCGTAAGCCGCGTCAGATCAAGCTTCCTTGTGATAATGGCAAAGAGTACCGTCTTTAAGACCTGGGCCACAGCCCAGCCGATGATCCCCGTGATAAGTATTCTATTCCCCAGTATTTCTTCGATTACAGACATACAAGAATCCTACAAAAAAACTTGACCGGTGTCAATTGCGGAAGGCCCGCTCCGGGACAAAAGTCCCTCAATCTGAAAGAGAGCCGCATCTCTGCGGCTCCCGTTATATCAGGATCCTTATCAGAACTTGGATTCTCCGGCGGCATCTATCGCTGCCTGCTTCACTTCCTCAAGAGAGGAACCGCTTTCGGATTCGGCGGCTGCAGCGGCAGCTCCCTCCACCATGGGGCAGTCGATCATCTCAACCTTTTTGCCCTCCATGTTCTCAATGACCATTTCCGTGGTCATGCAGGAAGAGCCCATATCCATGATCACCACTACGCCGTCATCACTGTAGACGGAATTGATGGCAGCCTCGATCCTCTCGTAGCTGGTACCGAAGCCTCCGTCCTCCAGTCCTCCGGCGGCCACCATGGGACACTCCCCGGATATCAGCCTGGCGAGCTCAACTACGCCTTCGGCAAGCTTTTTACTGTGGGATACGATCACTATACCGACCATGTTTATGCCTCCTTCTTTTGGATAGCCACGCTATTTGCAATACCTCCGAGAGCCTGTCAGTCATACAGGGCAGCTATGGATTCCAGGAGCAGTGTAAAGGAAGTTGCTCCGGGGTCCTGATGTCCGATGGAACGCTCACCTACATAGCTGGCGCGGCCCTTTGTTGCGATGATGGTCTTGGTGTATTCCACCCCGGCCTTGGCGGCCTCAACGCCGTCAGCCAGAAACTCTGCCGGTGTCTTTCCGGCATCCACACCCTTCCTGATAGCTTCAACAGCGGGGATCATGGCATCCAGCATGGTCTTCTCGCCCTTCTCGGCCTTGCCCCTTAGCTGCACGCCGCCTACAGCAGCGTCCATGATGTCTAAGAAGTCATCGGCATCTATCTCGTTCTTTCCGGCCACAGCAGCACCGGCCTTCATGAAAGCGGTACCGTAAAGAGGTCCCGAAGAGCCTCCCACCGTGGAAACCAGATCCATGCCTGTCTTTTTAAGGATGGCTCCTATGTCGCTGTTCTCAACTCCGGGCAGATCCTCCACCACCTTCTGGAAACCCCTGTCCATATTTATACCGTGGTCATTATCGCCGATGGGTGCATCCAGATCCGTAAGGAACTGGGCATTCTCATGGATGATCTCAGCCATGACCTTAATGATCTCAACTACTTTTTTGTTATCAGTCATTTTTTCAATCCCTCTGAAAATCAACAGTGTCTGTTATGGAGAGCCGCGCCGGCCAATGTTTCCGGCGCGGCCTTCGTGCATTAAAGTACCTTAAAAGCAGGGGTATCTGCCGTAGCGTCCAGAAGTCCCTTAAGCTCGTCATCCAGCTTCAGAAGCGAGATGGAGAAGCCTTCCATTTCAAGACTTGTCATATACTCGCCAACCAAGGTCTTATAAACCTTGATATTCTTTGACTTCAGCACATCACTTACATGATTGTTAACGATAAGAAGCTCCATAAGAGGAGTTGCGCCGCAGCCGTTGATCATAACCGCAACTTCGCTTCCTGCATAGTCGATATCCGCAAGGATCTTGTCAAGGAGCTGGTCAACGATCTGGTCAGCCTTCTGCATCTTTTCCTTGTGTGTTCCGGGCTCGCCGTGGATACCGATACCGATCTCCATCTCGTCCTCGGCGATCTCAAAGCCGGGCTTTCCTGCTGCGGGAACGGTGCAGGGGGTGATAGCCATACTCATGGAACGTACATTGGCGATAACCTTCTCCGCAACAGCCTTAACTTCCTCGAGGCTTGCGCCGGTCTCAGCCTTGGCGCCTGCGATCTTATGTACGAATACCGTACCTGCGATACCTCTGCGGCCTACGGTATAAAGTGATCCGTCAACTGCAACGTCATCATTAACAACAACCTCGTCCACCTTTATGCCTTCATCCCTGGCCATATCAGCAGCCATTTCAAAGTTCATGACATCTCCGGTGTAATTCTTTACGACCATAAGAACACCCTGGTCGGTAGCGATCTCTTTGATCCCCGCAAATACCTGGTCGGGAGTAGGTGAGGTAAATACTGCGCCTGCAACTGCAGCATCCAGCATGCCCTTTCCTACATAGCCTGCGTGTGCGGGTTCATGTCCGCTTCCGCCGCCGCTTATAAGAGCAACCTTGCCGGTCTTCTTGTCGGAACGAACAACAACAGTGGTGCCGTCTATCCTTCTTACATATTCGGGATAAGCCTTCACCAGACCATCGACCATCTGATCCTCAACCTGGCTTGTTTCGTTAATGATCTTCTTCATGCTGAATAATTCCTCCTTTGACTAAATTGAACACAAAAACAAAAGACTATGTCATTATTTATGTAAATATGCAGAGGGATGATGTGGCATCTCTCTGTATATTACACAAAGTCAAACTGATTTTATATCAAAATTCGGTTATTTTCAACAATAATACACAAAAAATTGAAAAACATTTGTCTGCTGTGTTATACTCTGATACGTTGACGCTTTAAAGCATATCAGCACAGGAAGAATACAATATTTTGGAGGGGAAAAATGCCAATAACAGACTTGCTTGAAAAGAATGCGAAGCTCTACGCCAATGAGGTGGCCCTTGTGGAGCTGAACCCGGGAATGAAGGAAAACAGGCGCATAACCTGGAAGGACTATTCCCTGATACAAAGGACCGAGGACGTGCCCTACCGCCATGAGATCACCTGGAGCGTCTTTGACGAAAAGGCGAACCGTGTGGCCAACATGCTGCTTTCCAAGGGTGTGAACAGGGGCGACAAGGTGGCTGTCCTCATGATGAACTGCCTGGAGTGGCTGCCCATCTACTTCGGTATCTTAAAGACCGGTGCCATTGCGGTGCCTTTCAACTTCCGCTATTCCGCGGACGAGATAGAATACTGCGCAGATCTGGCGGAGGTAAGCGTGCTCTTCTTCGGGCCCCAGTTCATAGGCCGTATCGAGGCTATCGAGGAGAAGCTGAGCAGAGGAAGGCTTCTTATATATGTAGGTGAAAACTGCCCCACCTTTGCGGACAGCTATATGGAGCTCACTGCGGACTGCTCCAGCCAGCCTCCCCTCATTCCCTTAAGCGATGACGACGAGGCGGCCATTTACTTCTCATCCGGTACCACCGGCTTCCCGAAGGCCATTCTTCATAAGCACAGGTCCCTTACCCAGTCCGCCATCGTTGAGCAGAAGCACCATCTGCAGGAGCATGACGACGTTTTCCTCTGCATCCCTCCCCTCTATCACACGGGAGCAAAGATGCACTGGTTCGGAAGCCTCATATCCGGCGGAAAGGCTGTGCTCTTAAAGGGCACCGAGCCGGAAGTGGTGTTAAAGGCTGTTTCCGATGAAAAGTGCACCATAGTCTGGCTCCTGGTTCCCTGGGCCCAGGATATTCTTGACGCTTTGGACAGAGGAGACTTAAAGCTTTCGGATTTCCCCAATCTGAAGCAGTGGCGCCTTATGCACATAGGCGCGCAGCCCGTTCCTCCTTCTCTTATAAGGCACTGGAAGGACTACTTCCCGGATCACGATTACGACACCAACTACGGCCTTTCCGAGTCCATAGGCCCCGGCTGTGTCCACTTAGGGCTGCACCATGAGCACAAGATCGGCGCCATCGGCATCCCCGGCTACAACTGGGAAGCTAAGATCGTTGACGAGAACTACGAGATAGTTCCTCAGGGAAAAGAAGGTGAGCTCTGTGTAAAGGGTCCCGGCGTCATGGAATGCTATTACAGGAACCCCGAAGCCTCGGCGGAGGTACTTCCCGGAGACGGCTGGCTTAAGACCGGCGACGTGGCAATGCAGGACGAGGACGGCTTCATCTTCCTTGTGGACCGCAAAAAGGATGTGATAGTTTCCGGCGGCGAAAACCTGTACCCCGTACAGATCGAGGACTTCTTAAGAGGAAATGAAAAGATCAACGACGTGGCTGTCATAGGTCTTCCGGACAAGCGTCTCGGTGAGGTGGCCGGCGCCGTTATCCAGCTTAAAGAGGGTATGGAGGCCACAGAGGAGGAGATCAACGCGTTCTGCGAAGGACTTCCCAGGTATAAGCGTCCCCACAGGATCATCTTTGCCGAAGTTCCGAGAAACGCTACAGGCAAAATTGAAAAACCCCTGCTGAGAAAGCGCTACGGCGCCGACAAGCTGGTGGCTAAGGAAATAGAGAATTAAATATAACGTAACTGATTAAGGAGAGTAACGCAATGCAGACAATGGTTTTAAGTTCGGTTCTACTGATCATCTTTTTCGCGGTGATGATAGGTGTGGGCTTCTACACCCGGAATATGGCCCGTGACGTGGAGGGCTTCGCCCTTGGAGGACGTACTGTCGGCCCCTGGCTCACTGCCTTCGCCTTCGGAACTTCCTACTTCTCCGCGGTAATCTTCGTGGGTTATGCGGGACAGTTCGGCTGGCTCTACGGTTTATCCGCCACCTGGGCAGGTCTGGGAAACGCATTTATCGGCTCACTTCTCGCCTGGAACATTCTGGGAAGACGCACCAGGATCATGACTCAGAAGCTGGATGCAAAGACCATGCCTGATTTCTTCGGTAAGAGATTTGATTCCACCTCCCTTAAGGTGGTTGCATCCATTATCGTGTTCATCTTCCTTATTCCCTACACGGCTTCCCTTTACAACGGTCTTTCAAGCCTTTTCGGCCTTGTGTTTGACATTCCCTACTGGCTTGTTATCGCCATTATGGCGGTTCTCACCGGTATCTATGTGGTATTCGGAGGCTACACCGCAACTGCCATCAACGACTTCATTCAGGGTATAATCATGCTCTTCGGGATCTCTGCAGTTATCATCGCTGTCTTAAACGACAACGGCGGTCTGGTGGAAGCCGCTAGGAAGCTCTCCGAGATCCCTGCCGACAACTGGGAGCACGGTGCCTTTTCTTCCTTCCTCGGGCCTGATCCCTTAGCCCTCCTCTTCGTGGTGATCCTCACATCTCTCGGCACCTGGGGTCTCCCCCAGATGGTAAGCAAGTTCTACGCCATAAAAAGCGAGAAGGATATA
>JAFVEU010000133.1 GCA_017475845.1 Lachnospiraceae bacterium
GCCGAACATGCTCCGGGGGACTCTCACTCCCCTGAATGAGGACAGGAGCTTAAATATCCATATCCGCAAGTTCGGGAATAACCTAAGGGAAGTGGCCTATGAAGTCCGTTCCCTGGATGCGTCGCGTCTTATCGAGGATACGGAGATCCTGGATTACAGGGAAGAGAAGGAGGATATGGAGGCCACACTCCATATAAAGGATCTGATAGAGGACGGCAGGGAATATATCCTTGGGATAAGGCTCACCAACGAGCAGGGGCAGAAGATATACTACTACACCAGGATCATACGTTCTGCGGGGCTCCATGAAAAGGAGATCCTCTCCTTCGTGAAGGATTTCACCGAGAGGACCTTTGATAAAAACGCGGCCAGGACCCTTACCACCTATCTGGAAAGCGATTCCACCGGGGATAATTCCAGCTACCGCTTCGTAAACATCCACTCCTCCTTTGACCAGATAACCTACGGCAGCCTTCACATGGATCCGCCGGAGGAGGTAATGACCGAGATCCTTGAGATGGACAGCGCCACGGCAGCCCTTAACAACAGCTTTGTGCTGAAACGGGGAAACGGGAAGAACGCTGTATTTTACGATGTAAAGGAATACTTCCGGGTAAGGTATACGGAAAAGAGGATATACCTGTTAAATTATGAGAGGACCATGGAGCAGGTATTCGATATCGACTCCAAAGATAGCTTCATAAGTGACAAGATAATGCTCGGGATATCGGATCCGGAGGTGCATATAATGGAGAATGAGGACGGCGGCGCCGTTGCCTTTGTGCGGAACGGCTCCCTTTACGCCTTCAGGAATACGGATTCCAGGGCAGTGCGGATCTTTTCCTTCTTTAACAAAGGAGATGACGACGTAAGGAACCGCCATAACGAGCACGACGTAAAGATACTGTCCGTGGACGAGGCGGGAAACGTGCTCTTCATGATCTACGGCTATATGAACCGGGGGCGGCACGAGGGAGAGACCGGCGTCTCCGTATATTTCTATAACAGCGCCTTAAGCCAGATAGAGGAAGAGGTATATATCCCCTACGGGCGTTCCTATCAGTTCCTGCAGTATGAGATCGGTAAGTTCTCCTATTCCTCCGACGGCAATAATCTCTATCTCTATCTGGGGGGACAGCTGCTGGACGTGCATCTGGACCGGAAGGAGATCTCGGTAATGGCGGGAAATGTGGACTTTGATACCTTTGTGGTGTCAAGGAGCGGACGGACTGCAGCCTGGCAGGCAAAGAATGACTCCGGAATCTTTATCTGCGACTTTAACAGCGGGAATATCAGGGAGATACTGGGAGATATCGGCATAAGCATAAGGGCTCTGGGGTTCCTGGGGGAGGATCTGGTATACGGTTCCTCCACCGGAGAGCACTCCATTGAGAGCCGTATAGGTGTGACCATGGATTCCATGGAGGAGATCTATATAGAGAGCAGCGAAGGAGAGCTGCTTAAGACCTATTCCAAGGAAGGAGTCTACATCACCTCCGTGGAGGTAAAGGAAGACGGGGTGACTCTTTCCCGTATCACCATGGACGAGGGAGTGAGCGGGAACTTTTTAAGCATAGAACCGGACCATATAGTGGACAACGACCCCGGCACCGGAGACAGGAATGCGGTGATAACGGTGGCCACGGAGGAGCTGGAGACCATAGTTGAGATCTCGCTTGCGGGACATATAAATACCGCCTCCGTCCATGTTGTAACGCCGGAAGAGGTGCTTTTTGAGGAAGAGAGGGACGTTCCCCTTAAGGATCAGGGAGACAGCAGCAGGATGCTGATGGTCTACTCCAGAGGTATGATAGACGGGATCTTTGAGTCGGAATACAGGGCAGTGAGCCTTGCGGACGAGCGGGGCGGCGTAGTGGTAAAGAGCAGCGGGAAATATCTGTGGCAGAAGGGCAACCGTGCCCAGGAGAAGACCTTAAAGGACATTACGGAGCCGGGCCTCGCCCTTACCCAGGATTCCGAGCTTACGGAGGTGCTGACTGCGATCCTGGGCCACGAAGGAGTGGCGGAGGACGAATGGAGGCTTGATTCCCTGGAGGGGAACCTTATGGAGATGATAGAAGAGCGGATAGACGGAGCGGATGCCCTGGAGCTTAAGGGCTGTACCTTAAATTCCGTACTCTACTACGTAAGTGTGGGAAAGCCTGTGGTTGCCGAGACAGACGGAGGCCACATAGTGATGATAATCGGGTACGATCCCCAGAATACCGTGATATTTGACCCTTCAAAGGGCAGCATATATAAAATGGGAATGAATGACTCCACGGAATGGTTCGCATCCCACGGAAACGAATTTATATCCTATGTGGTATAAGGGATCTAATTGTTATCCCCGTCGTTTCCGGAGCCTGCTTCCGAGGTAACAGGGCTGTCCCCGGCCTGCGGAAAGCCAAAGAGCTTGTTTCTCATGGGATAGAGCACATGATAAAAAGCCTGGCCCACGATCCCGCAGGAGATGACCTCTCCGATGCCCACAGTCAGCATGAAATAAGGGATGCCGCCGGGCATATCATAGACATATTTTAATACAAAGGGAACGATCACCGTATTTGCGACGATAGGCGGTACAGAGGCTAAGATCCTGTGCCGCTTTCTTAATGCGTAGGTACCGAGAGCCCCGATAAGGGTGGCGATGCTTCCGAAGACCACGTCAAAGGGAGCGCAGCCCGTAACGATATTGCTTATAATACAGCCCACGAAGAGCCCGGGAACCGCGGTGACGGTATAGGCGGGCAGTATGGTGAGAGCCTCGGATATACGTACCTGTATGGCTCCGCTGGCAAGGTTTACGCTTGCAACGATTATGGTCAGCACCACATAGGCAGCAGCTATCATTGCGGAATATGCAATGAAGACGGGGCGGGGATACTTATCCGCAGTGGCGTTTGTTCCGGGATTCCGATCCATAAGATTCTTACACCTCGCCGTTCCTGTATCTTGCCACAAGCGACTGGATCCTGGTGTTTGGACTTAAGAGATCGCTTATGGAAGAGTCATGGTTCAAAGTATCTATGATAAAGGCTATGTATTTACTCATATCACAGGATATATACCACTCCCTTTCAAGGAGCTCCGGCGTCTGATAGATGCAGTTGGTGGTAAGGACCCTGTATATCAGGCCGTTTTGATAGCCTATGTCAAAGAGGTCAAGACCGGAGGTGAAAAGTCCGAAGGTTGAAAGGATAAAGATCCTGCCTGCTTTTCTGGCCTTAAGCTGGGTGGCCACATCCAGAACACTGTCTCCCGAGGAGATCATGTCATCCACCACCAGCATATCCTTGCCTTCCACGGAAGAACCCAGGAACTCATGGGCAACAATGGGATTTTTGCCGTTCACTATACGGGTGTAGTCACGGCGCTTGTAGAACATGCCCATATCAAGTCCCAGAACGTTTGCGAGATAGATGGCTCTCTTCATGCCGCCCTCATCCGGGCTTATGACCATCATGTGATCCGAATCCAGCTGAAGATCCTTTACATTATATAAGAGGCCCTTCATGAACTGATAGGCGGGCTGGATGGTCTCAAAACCGTGCAGGGGAATGGCGTTCTGCACTCTGGCGTCATGGGCGTCAAAGGTGATAATGTTGTCAACACCCATACGTACCAGCTCCTGCAGAGCAATAGCGCAGTCCAGGGATTCCCTGGAGTTCCTTTTATGCTGTCTTCCCTCATAGAGGAAGGGCATTATAACGGTGATCCTTCTGGCCTTTCCGCCCACAGCGGCGATCAGGCGCTTTAAGTCCTGGAAATGGTCATCGGGAGACATGTGGTTCTCGTGACCGCAGAGGGAATAGGTCCGGCTATAATTGCAGATATCACAGAGGAAAAAGAGATCCATTCCTCTTATGGATTCGTTGATGGTACCCTTGGCTTCGCCGGTACCGAAACGGGAGATGGTGGCCTTAATGATATAGGAATCTCTCTGATAACCCTGAAAGGCAAGGGAACCCTTGTGCTCGTTCTCCCTTTCCGTCCTCCAGGCCACGAGGTATCTGTCAACCAGGCTCCCCAGTTCCTGACAACCCTCAACGGGTATGACACCGAGCTTACCGACAGGTATGCTCTCCAGTTTTCTCTTTCCTTCATGGACCGCCATAAAACAGCCGCTCCTTTCGTTAAGACAGAAGATCTGCTTCCGTCAGACAGCTCCCGGACCCGCAAGCTTCATACGCAGGTCATCACCCCTGAAATAGTACAGTTCATAATTGCCGATAAGCCTGGATAAAGACCTTTCGGAATAAACGTCCTTTATGTCCTTAAGGGACAGATTGCTGGATATCACCGTTGACTTCCTGCGGATATTCCTTTCATTCAGGATATTGAAAAGCTGGTTTACCACAAAGGAATTAACGGTCTCGGTCCCCAGATCATCAATGATCAGAAGGTCCGAATCATAAATATTTGAGAAAAAGCTGTCCCTTTCCTCCGGATCCCTCTGTCTGAAGACCATGTCCGAAAGCAGGGAAAACAGTCTGCAGGTAGAAAAATAAACCACTGCAAAGCCTTTGTCAAGAAGTGCGTCGGCAATGCAGTTGGTGAGATAGGTTTTCCCGCTCCCCACATTCCCGAGGAACATGAGATTGCGGAAGGAGGTTCCGAAATCCTTTACAAAATCCTCAGCGGCAGCATAGACCTTTTCCATATCCATACGCACTTCGGGGGAAAACAGGGAAAGATCGCTGTTCTTAAAATTCTCCCGTTTAAGGATGTCCGTTAAGTGGGACTGGAGATATAAAGCGTTGATGATACGTTGCTTAAGGCAGTGGCATTTCTTTCCGTCAATATAGCCGGTATCCCTGCAGTCCCTGCAGGTATATACCGGTTCAAGATAGTCTTCGCTGAAGCCCCCGGAAAGGAGGAGCTCTCTCTTCTTATCCGAAATGAGCTTAAGCTCGTTTTTCAGCTCATCTAAAGCAGAAGCATCGCCCAGGATAGCCTTTTTACCGTATTCCGTGGAAATAGAAGCCGCTCTGTCCGTAAGGCTCTTATATTCGGGCACACGGGAACAGACCTCTGCTTCGCGGCTTTCCCGGACAGAAGCGTTCTTTGAACGGATCTCTTCATATTCATCCATTATAGAGCGAAAATCGGCGTCTCTCATTATTCCTTAATTCCTTGCGAACTTCTTTTCCAGCTCGGAGAAATCATAATCCCGCTCTTTGAAGTTATGAACCTTAAGAGGACCGCGGCCGCTGTCCTTCCTGACAGCGTTATGGCTCCTGTCCCCGGCTTCTATATCGGCGATGGAGGAAACCTTCCTGTCCCTCCAGCTCCGGAGTATGGAGTCCGCATACTGGAAGCTGGGCTTGGAAATGGAGCTCATGGTCCTGTTGACTGCTTCTATGATAAGCTCCTGGGAAAAACCGTATTCGTCCTTCCAGCGGCGGATATGATCGATATCGCTCTTAACGGGATTCCTGCCGGAGAGACCGAAGGCCTTCAGCACATCATAATACTCCCTGCGGTACTCATTATCCCGCTTCGCGTCCTCGATGCTCCTTATGCCCCGCTCGTTCCAGTCCAGGGCAACGCTTTCTATATAATGCATGTTCCTGTGGCCGGAATTAACGCAGTACTCAACCAGATAGCATATAAAATCAGCATCAAAATGCAGGCTGTCATAGATATAGAGGATGGAACTCAAGTCCGAGCTGCTTAAGGAGCGCTTCAGGTACTGCTCCGTGGTAAAGAGAAGATCCCTTACCCCGGCATTTTCACGGAAATCCCGGATCTGTCCCGATGAATAGAAGGGACGGGCAGGAGAGATCGCCTTTTCGGGAGCATTCTCTTCGGGAAAAGCAGGGGCGGGGGCCGTCTCTGCGGGAAGGATCCTGCCGGGAGCAGCCATGGGAAGGGCCTCCCCGGAAAAAGCAGGTGCGGGTGCCGCCACGGAAACAGGCTCCTCGTGAAGCGTCCCCCCGGGAAGGATCCCGGAAACAGGGGAAACAGAGCCCTGGGGCACCGATCTTTCAGCGTTATTCAGGCAGATCCCTCTGACATTCCTGTTGTCATCGAAATCAAGGGAAATAAGACCGTGCCTGTCCCAATAGATAAGGGCGCGGAGGATATCCCGCTCTGTGTAATTGAATCTGTCTGCGATATCCGAAACCGCTATATCGGCCCCGGAGGATACGGAGCGCAGCAGATAAAGGTAGATCTTTATCTGGGCTTCGTTGGCATTGGTCATAAAATGGTCAATAAAACAATTTGATACCCTGGTAGAGCCGATATCATTATTTTCATAAAGTGAGATACGATCCACTTGAATTCACCTCGGAAAAATACTTCAATGTGAGGGGATTATATCATGTCATACACCACTTTATCAATGCCCCGGAACCTCGGAAAGCCCCGTAAAATGCGAGTTTTTGCGATGATGTGGAAATGGTGGATTATGTGGAAAGCTTATTTTTTAAGAAGGTCATCACCGATTTTATATACGTCTCCGGCACCCATAGTTATTAACAAATCGCCGTGGATACATTTTTTTGATAAAAAATTTTCAATCTCCTCAAAAGAGCCAAAATACCAGGCGTTATGGCCCGAGGCCGATATTTCGTCAGCCAGGGTCTTTGAGCTGATCCCCAGAGTATCGGTTTCCCTTGCGGCATAGATGTCCGCAAGGACCACGTTGTCTGCTTCCGACAGAACCTCAGCGAATTCGTGAAAAAGAGCCTTGGTGCGGGTGTAGGTATGGGGCTGGAAGACCACCCAGAGATTGTTGTGGGCGCAGTTCTTAGCCGTGGAAATGGTGGCCTTTATCTCCGAAGGATGGTGGGCATAGTCGTCCACAACCGTCACCCCATTAAAGCTGCCCTTATGCTGGAAACGCCGATCCGTGCCTCCGAAGGAGCTTAAGGCCGATAAGATGTCCCGGGTATCAATGCCCATTTCAACGGCAGCAGCTGCGGCAGCACAGGCATTCTCGACATTATGTAAACCCGGAACCTTAAGGCTCACCTGCCCCAGTTTTTCACCCTTATGGCAGAGGGTGAAGGTGGCCAGGGCGTTGTTATCGCTTGAAATATCCTCGGGATAGTAGTCAGAACTCTTATCCGGACCAAAGGTCACGATCCTTGAGGAAAGATCCTTTGTGACAACGTCAAAGCCGTCGATGGAACCGTTTATCACAAGGCAGCCGTCCTCAGGAAGGAGAGATGCGAATTTATGGAAGGAAGCCCTTATATCATTAAGATCCTTAAAGAAATCCAGATGATCCGCCTCCACATTGAGGATCAGGGCTATATCGGGAGCAAAGGACAGGAAGCTGTTGGTGTATTCGCAGGCCTCCGTCACGAAGAAATCCTTTGAACCCACGCGGAAATTGCCGCCGATGCTGGGAAGAATGCCCCCTATGGAAAGAGTGGGGTCGGTCCCGGCTTTCATGAGGATCTCCGAGAGCATGGAGGTAGTGGTGGTCTTTCCGTGAGTACCGGCCACAGCCACGCTTACACGGTAGAGGCTCATTATACGTCCCAGGAATTCGGCTCTTGTAAAGGCGGGGAGATTCCGTCTCCTGACCTCCATGAGCTCCGGATTATCCTCGTGGATGGCGGCTGTATAGATCACCACGTCGATATCGTCGGTGATGTTGTCCGCCTTCTGAGGGAAGGATATCTCAGCTCCAAGCTTAATAAGGGAGTCGGTGAGGTCGCTTCTCTGGGAATCGGAGCCCGACACCTTAAAGCCCTCGGACAGAAGGAGCTCTGCCAGGCCGCTCATGCTGATGCCGCCTATCCCGATAAAGTGGAACCGGGTGGAAGTATTGGAAAAATCAATGTCAGATGTTTTCATCATTTGTCATCGCCGCGGGTTTACCTGCGGCTGCCTCCTCATTGTTCTTTTAAGACGGTTAGTAACTATTCAGGATCCGATGGCTCTGAACGGTTACTGCGGTTAAACAGATTCATGGTCCTGTCGCAGCCGTCCTTTATGATACTTACTACAGCGGCCGCAGCCCGGATCTCCGCATCATCAATAAGCTCCCTTGCTTCCCCGTCAAAGGGAGAGAGCACCCAGTCAGCCAGGTCCCAGTTCCGGGGTCTGGCCCCCACGCCTATACGGACTCTCTTAAAACGGTCGGTATTAAGCTCCGAGATCAGGTTTTTAAGGCCGTTATGGCCTCCGGCGCTGCCCCCGGGCCTTACTCTTATCATACCGGGGTTAAGGTCCACATCATCGGAAACGACGATGAGATCCTCTTCCGGAGCCGCCTTATAATAGGAAACCACTTCCCTTAAGGACTCACCGGAAAGGTTCATAAAAGTAAGGGGCTTAACGAGGAGGACTTTCTCCCCCTCGATAAGCCCTTTGCCGCATATTGCCCTGTGTTTTTCGAAATCCATGGGTATGGAGAACCTGTCGGACAGTATGTCAATGGTCTCAAAGCCTACATTATGTTTTGTATTCCTGTATTTTCCGCCCGGATTGCCCAGGCCCGCGATAATAAACATTTCCTACTCCGAAATATCCCGGTATTTTACAGGAAGAAGCGGTCGCTCCTCTCGATAACGATCTGCACGCCGTTTTCGCCCTTGAAGAAGGAGTTTGCGCGGATGGTACCGTGGCTCTCAACAATGCAGTTCTCGATGTGGGTATTATCACCGATATAGACATCATTAAGAATGATGGAATTCTTGATGAAGCAGTTATTGCCCACGAAAACCTTCTTGAAGAGGACGGAATCCTGCACCGTACCGTTGATTATGCAGCCGGATGACGCAAGACTGTTGTGCACCTGGCTTCCAACATTATACTTTGCGGGAGGCAAATCGTCCACCTTGGAATAAACATCCGGGTACTGATTAAAGAAGTAATCCCTTACATCGGCCCGCAGGAAGTCCATATTTGTCTGGAAATAGTCATTGACCGTGGCGATATTCTTCCAGTAGGTATCCATCTTATAGCCGTAGATACGCTTCTGGTTCCTGTAGCGCACAAGGATATCGGAAACAAAGTCATGCCTGTCTTCCTCTTCCGCCTTCTCAATGAGCTCTATAAGCTGACGGCGGCGGATAACGTAGATACCGCAGGAAATGGTGCGTCCCCTGGCTTCCACTGGCTTCTCCTCGAAGTCGATGATCCGCTGGTCCTCATTCATGGTAACAACACCGAACCTCTCCACGTTCTCGTTCTCGGGAAGCTCCTTGCAGACCACGGTTATATCGGCCTTCTTTGCTATATGATACTCCAGGACCTTATTGTAGTTCATCTTGTAAACGCAGTCACCGGAAGCAATGATCACATAGGGCTCATGGCTGTCCTTTAAGAAGGAGATATTCTGATAAATGGAATCCGCGGTTCCCCTTGACCAGAAGGAGTGGTCGCTGGTCATGGAGGGGGTGAAGACGAAAAGTCCTCCCTGCTTGCGTCCGAAGTCCCACCATTTGGAGGAGGACAGATGCTGGGTTAAGGATTTCGCATTGTACTGGGTAAAGACGCCAACCTTCTGGATATGGGAGTTGGTCATATTACTTAAGGCAAAGTCTATACCCCTGTAGCTGCCGGCAACGGGCATGGCTGCAATGGCGCGCTTTTTAGTAAGTTCTTTCATCCGGTGGTTATTGCCTCCGGCCAGGATTATTCCTATCGCTCTCATCTTTACCTTCCCCCTTCCTTAATAATGGTTTTTCCGGAAGGAACAGTCTCGTCCTTGAATTCATCTATGGTGAAGACGCCGGACATTACGGAATTCTTTCCTATAGTAAGACCGGAAGGTATCTCCGATCTCTCGGCGATGGTGGTGATGCCGTGGTTATAGATATCCGGATTGGTGACGTTATCAACCTCTTCTCCGAAGCCTATCTTGACTCTGTCACCGATAACCGCATCCTCGGCGATTATGCCCTTTTCTATCTCGCAGTTCTCTCCGATCACAGTGCCGTTCATTATGATGGAATCACGGATCACCGTGTCCTTCCCGACTCTGACGCCGCAGCCCAGAACGGAATTATAAACCTTTCCGTCTATCTGGGCGCCTTCGCCTATGATGCTCTTCTCGATCTCGGAATCCGCGCCGATGAACTGGGGAGTAACGATCTCACTCTTTGTGAAGATCCTCCAGTATTCCTCGTAGAGATTGAATTCCGGAATGATGTCGATAAGCTCCATATTGGCTTCCCAATAGGAGTTCAGGGTTCCCACATCCTTCCAGTAGCTGTTATATTCGTATGCGAACATCCTCTGCTTCTTTTCGTGGCAGTAAGGGATGATATGCTTTCCGAAATCAAGGCTGGACTGGTCCGCAAGAGCGAGGAGCGCTTCCTTTAAGATATTCCATGAGAAAATGTAGATGCCCATGGATGCCAGATTGCTCCTTGGATGCTCGGGCTTCTCCTCGAACTCGGTGATCTGCCTGTTGTCGTCCGTGATGACTATTCCGAAGCGCCTGGCTTCCTCCATGGGAACAGGCATGGCAGCTATGGTGACAGCCGCGTCGTTTTCCTTATGGAAGTCCAGCATCACTTCATAGTCCATCTTGTATATGTGGTCGCCGGATAAGATCAGTACATAGTCGGGATTGAAGCTCTCCATATAC
>JAFVEU010000134.1 GCA_017475845.1 Lachnospiraceae bacterium
ATACAGATAAGACAGGGAGACGGAACCTCGGAGGCCACGGGTCTGGACGCATTGTATGCATATGACGAGTCCCACTGGCAGAAAGCCTTTGACGCGACTTTTACCGAAAACGGTGACAGCCAGAGCGACTGGAGAGGTTATACAAATAACAGTCTGCTGAATCTGAATCTTTAATATCAGGACCGGGGGCTGCTGATGCTGCGGCTCTCAAAATCACAGGTACCGGGAGACGGTGAATGAGTTTAGTAGGTGATACGTTAAATCAGAATATCGGAAATGTGGAGAAGGCCATTATAGAGATCATCGATCTCCGTGAGAGGTCTGCCGTTATAAAAGAGTCCGTGAGGGTGGCCAACAGTGTGGGCGGCATGGATTCCTCCGCCACCGTGGGAGGAAACATGGCAGGCAACGTAAACACAAAGGTCTATACGAATAAGGGCCTCATCAATGATGTCATAAGCGACGAAGTCGGGGAGGGCGGAAATATCCAGGATGAGAACCTGAAGGCACTCAGCGGCGGAAAAAGGAAGCTCTATACCGTACAGTTCAATCCAGCCACCCTGTCACTTACGGGCCATTCCGGCGGACTGGTAAAACAGTCGGATTTCGGTAAGGGAACTCCTCCCAAGCCCCCTCAGGGAGATGGTGAGGAGGCACAGCAGCCGCAGCCCCCCGGTCCCGATGACTTAAACGAGCTGGGATATGTTCCCGCCAATACAGATATCATCATGTCCGTAAGCCTGCTCTTTGACAGAGTGGATCCTGCGGATGCCTTTGCGGGAGACAAGTTCAATCTGTCCCTTACGGGAGCAGCCCAAAATCTCGCCAAGGCGGGAATGAGCATATATAATACGGCAAAAGGACAGAAGAGATATACGGTACAGAACCAGGTGGAGGGTTTTATCGCTGCCCTCAGGAACAAGGACACCAGAATAATAACCTTCCACTGGGGAGAGTTCAATTATTCGGGAGTATTGAGGAGCGTTTCCGCCACCTACACCATGTTCAATCCGGTGGGAGCTCCGGTCCGGGCCACGGTGGACTTAAGCATTCTCTGCGCGGATAAGGAAATGTACCCCAATTCCCTTGCGGTATGGCAGGAAAGGTATAAGAAGGCCTTTGCATCCAGAGGCCTGGAAAAGAATTACAGCTACGTAAGAAGAGAGCAGGCGGTGAGCAGCCTCCTTAATCTCTGATCCATCGTATATTACAGTGTGACGGAAAATGGCTCAGTTTGATTTTAATGACTTAAAAAACATATATGAGAACTTCCAGTACCCCGGGATCAACGTATTGATCAACGGTAAGGATGTGGTGACCGATGATAACGGGCTTGCCATTACCGGAGTGGATGTGGAGCAGACCAGCGGGTTTGAGGCCGGTATCGCCACGGTATATCTTTCGGGGCCCTTTAATGCAGACAGCAGGGCCTTTGACGTAAAGAAGACAAAGCAGTTCCTCTATATGGGTTCCAATATAGTCATCGCAGTGGGATACGGCACGGTACTCAGAGAGATATTCAGGGGCTTTATCGCAAGGGTACACTTTATAGTCCCCGGAGTCAGCACCGGGAACCAGCCCGGCATAGAGATAGTGGCAATGGACGCCAAGGGACTGATGATGGCAAACCGCCATTCCAAAAAGCTGAAGGCCAAGTGTTATTCCGAGGCGGTAAAGGAGATCCTGGCGGAGAACGTATTTCTCACCCAGAAGGATGATACCCAGAAGGATATCATCACCCTTAACATTTCCGACACTCCGGATAAACAGGAGGCCCAGAACGAGCAGGGTACCACTGACAGGAGAGTGGAGATGGTGGAGGAGAGCGACTATGAATTCATAGTCAAAGCCGCCAAGAAATTCAATTTTGAGTTTTTCATAGTGGGTAATAACCTCTATTTCATTGAGGCAAAAAAGAATACGGATATCCTTATAGAGCTGGCCCCCAATTCGGGTTTAAAAAATCTGGATGTGGGATATGACATAAGCGGCATCGTCCGCAGCGTCGAAGTCCGTAATATCGATATGGAAGAGGGAAAATACGTAGGGGGGAAGAAGAAGTCCAATACCAAGATATCCCTGGGGAATAAGGCCAAGCCCCTGGTGGATAAACAGTCGCTGGTATATCTGGATCCTACGGCCCGCAGCAAGGAAGAGGCGGGATACCGGGCCCAGTATCTCATGGACACCGTGGATTACCGTCTGGGCAGTATAGTTGCGGAATATATAGGCATTCCCGAGATCATTCCCGGGAGATTCCTGACCCTGAAGGGCTTCGGGAGCCCTATTGACAACAATTTCTACATCACCAAGGTAAGGCACATAGTGGACGGAAATACTTACAAGACCAGCTTTGAAGGCTGTGCCAATGTGATAGGCGAGAGCAAGTGATAAGGAGCGGTATTAAGCGGAATGGCACTTTTTGACATCATCCAGGATGTATCAAAAAAACAGATAGAGAAGACCGATACCGGCGATTCCAGGATAGTGGGGCTGATGCTCGGGAAGGTCATCAAGAATTATGATGAGAATATGCCGGGACGGGTTTCCGTGATCCTTTTATCCAGGGAAGAAGTCCAGGACGACTCCGGACAGGGCGGCGGAGGCGGCGGAGAGAACGAAGCCGATAATTCAAGGATACTCTGGCCCAGGGTTGTAATGCCCTCATCGGGTACCGGCTGGGGACACTATTTCATGCCGGAGATAGGGGATCTGGTCCTTGTGGCTTTTGAGCAGGGAAATATTGAAAGACCTTATATAATCGGCTGTATACCGAAGAAGAATGATGCCATCCTCACAAAGAGCAAGGATGAAAAGAATAAATTCAAAAAGATAGTGACAAGGAACGGCAGCTCCATAATCTTTGAGGATATCGTCTCCGATGAAGGCGAAGGCGGAGGCGGAGGAGAGAATCCGGGAGAGAAGGACAAGCTCACCCTGAAGACTGCCCTTGACATGCATAATATCGTCCTTGATAACGAAAAGAAAGTCATCGAGGTAAAGGACAAGGAGGCCACAAATTTTGTCCGGCTGTCCACCGATGAGAACAAGGGCCACATAGAGATCACGGCGGCCAAGAAGATGACGATAAAGGTGGGGGAAAATATCTCCGTTGTCATGAACGGAGACACGGGAGCCGTCACCATCAAGGCAAAGAAGGTAAGCATCCAGACGGATGACAGTACCAGCATAGAGAGCCAGGGCAGGGCAGAGATAAAGGGAACAAATGTAACGGCCGAGGGCAGCTCAATGCTTAAGCTGAACAGCAACGGCGCGGTGCAGGTTTCCGGCACACCTATAAAGCTTGGTTAAAGAAAAGGATCATCAATGGCAGGTAATAACAGTTTTTTGGGAACGGGGTGTAAATTTCCCCTTCAGATCGATCCCGCAACAGGGCGGTTCATGACGGTTTCCGGAGAGCAGTCCGTTAAGGAATCTCTCTATCTCATCCTCATGACTCAGAGGACCGAGAGGCTGGTGCGTCCCGGTTTCGGAAGCAACATGATGGACTATACCTTTATGGATACCGGAACCACGATGTTGTCCATATTACGGAGGGATCTTTCCGAGACCATTCTGGAGCAGGAGCCCAGGATCACGGATCTGGACATAGATACCCAGTACAGGGAACGGCAGGGAGCCATCATCATAAGCATAAATTACCGTGTTGCAGGGAGCAATACCCGTGACAATCTGGTATTTCCCTTCTATCTGGACAGGGGCGCGGATAATACGGAACAGACGGATGAACACGACATCATCAATGAGGATGAGGATGTGAGAGCTTCCTATTACGGAGACGAATACGATGAAACTATATAACAGTTCCGTTGTTGAGCTGGAAAACAGAATAGAGAAGCTTTCAGCCGAGTATACTCCCGAATGGCATTTTGACAACGCGGATCCGGACATAGGTACTGCCATCGCAAAGATATTTGCCATCCAGATGCAGGAGAATACGGAGCTTATGAACCGCATGATGGAGAGGTATCATGCGGAGTTCGTGAACATGCTGGATATTTCCCTGAGACCCGCAAAGCCTGCGGGAAGCATGGTGCAGTTCAATCTTATCGAGAATTCGGTATCCGGTACAAATGTGAGAAAGGGCACCAGGCTGGTGGCTGAGATCCCGGGAGATGCAGGACAGCCCATTCTCTTCGAGACTGAAAGAGATGTCTATGTCACAAGCTCAAAGATCGTGGATGCCTTTATGACCGACAGGGAGGAGTCCTCCCTTGTACCCCTTCTCGGAAACTTCCAGAGCCCTCCCCTCATAGACGGCACGGAAGTGGTGGAGGAGGAAGAGGAATCTCAGGAGAATACGGAAGAGTCCGTTTCCGAAGAGGAGGCTCCGGCTGAAGACCGGTACAGACATACGATAAGACCCTTTGTTCTCTTTTCCGAAGAGGGCAATATCGCTAAAAGCGTGCTGATCCTCTATCATGAGTCCGTGTTTGACCTGGAGGATGAGCCTATCTACATCCGCCTGACCGGCAATCCGGAATTCAATGAAAAGGTGGAAAAGGGGGAATACCGTTTCAGGTATTACGCAAAGGGCGGTTTCAAGGATTTCAACAAGGTCAGGCTGCTTGGCGACGGTATGACCTTTGAGCTTGAGAAAAGCGAAGAAAACGTGAAGTTTTCATCCGGCGGCAGAGAGTATGCCGTGGTGATCCTGGAAGCCCTGGATACAATAAAATCGGACATAGAGGCTGAGGGCATAAGCCTTTCCTCCTCCGGCAGGGAAAGGGGCCTGGACTATGTAAATGACGGATCGGTGGATATGGATATAGATAAATTCATGCCCTTTACCGATACCCTTTCGGTTTACAATGAATGCTATCTGGGCCAGGATGTCTATTTTTCAAAGGCCGGAGCCCTTATAACCATGACCTTCCACGTCAATTTCGGGGAAAAGGGCCATTTTCTCACCAAACAGGAAGAGGAAGTGGAGCTTAAGATCCTAAAGAAGAAGCCCAAGGTCATCGCGGCGGATATTCCCGCGGATGCCTTTGTGGATGAGATAGGACTGGAATACTTTAACGGCACGGGCTGGAGAAAGCTCCACTGTATAAGCGATGTGTCAAGGATCTTTGCGGAGCCGGAAGCAAAGGATATGGAGATCAGGTTCATCTGTCCCTCCGACTGGGAGAGTACCCAGAGCGGAGCCTATACGGGACGCTGCATACGGATGCGCCTCCTTAAGTCGGACAACTGCTTCCTGCGTCCCGGACGTCACTACTATCCGGTGATATCCAATGTCAGGGTATCCTTCTCCTATCAGGGGCATTTTGTGGAGCCGGAAAAGGCCTTCATACTTGCGGGTACCCATAAAAAGGAGATCACAAAGGAAGTGAAGACCGGCAAGGGAAGCTTTACCATCATGTCCGGGGGAAACTATTCCGATGATGCTCTTTATCTGGGCTTTGACAAAAAGATAGAGGACGGACCTGTCAGCATATACTTTGAACTTGCGGACGTGGTAAACCAGAGCCATCTGAAATGCCGCTTCGAGTACGGCAGTATGAGCGGATTCAAGAGGATGAAGGTAGTGGATCAGACCTGTGATTTTTCAAGGTCCGGAGTCGTGATGTTCCTTCCGCCTTCCGACATGCACTTCCTTACAATAGAGGATAAGAGAAGGATATGGATAAGGATCAGACGGCAGCAGATCCAGGAGGCGGATGAAAGCAGCCTGTTCCTTCCAAGGATCCAGAAGATACTGGTAAATGTGGTCAATGTCTCCAATGTGGTAACGGGGACGGAGGACAATTACTATATAGCGGATACCGGCCCCAGCATGCATTTTTCCCTTCCTCAGGGAAATATACTGGATGCGGAGGTGTGGGTCAATGAAAAGGGCTTCATTTCCGCCGAGGAGATAGAGAGGATCAGAGAGGAGAGAAGCGAGGACATAAGGCTGGAGTATGACATGCTGGGGAATATTTCCGCAGCTTATGTCAGATGGCAGGAGACCGACAGCTTCCTAAACCCTCCGGACAGAAGGGTTTATATGATCGACAGGGCCTATAACGAGATCCTTTTCTCGGACGGCATGAAGGCAGATATACCAAGGGTTACGGATGACATCAGCTTCAAGGTCAGGACCCGTATAAGCGACGGATTTGCCGGGAATGTTGATGCCGGATCCATCAATGAATTTGCCGGTACGGAGCTTTACATAGACAACGTGTCGAATCCGGTGCGTTCCTACGGCGGCTCCAACATGGAGACTGTGAACGATGCCCTGAAGAGAGGCGCCAATATCATTTACGGCAGAGGGAGGCTGGTGTCGCTTAATGATTACAAGTGGACCATACTGGACTATTCCGACAGTATTGATAAGGTAGCCTGCATACCCGGGGAGACCATAGGCGGCGGATACAATGATGCGGATATCTCCTTTGTCCTTCTTATGAGGGACTTTGCCGACGGATCCTTCTCCTTCCACAGGATATCGGCCAGGCTCAAGGAATTCCTGTTAAGCTCCTCTTCCCTGACGCTGTCACCGGACAATGTCCATATCGTGGAGCCGATATTTGTAAGCATCTCCGTAACTGTCTGGGCGGAAGTACAGAATATGGACGATTCCTTTGAGGTGCAGAACCTGATAAAGGAAACCCTGACGAACTACTTCAATCCGGTCAAGAATGAGAATGACAGCGGCTGGGAGATAGGCATAGTGCCGAAGAAGACCCAGATAATGATGAAGCTCGGGACCTTAAAGAGCCATGCAATGATATACAGGACCACCATGATAGCCAGCTATGTGGACGGCACGGGAGCCCACGAGACGGATATCTCGGATCTGAAGATCACTCCCTTTATGGTGGTCAAATCCGGAGAACATAAAGTCATCATCAGCTATAAATGAGGTGTTTAATTGTTACGTGTTGAGGAAATAACGGGAAGAACCTATGAAGAAAGGATGACGGATGCCTACGCGGCTCTGCCCCTGATCTCAAAGGAGTGGACTAATTACAACCCTTCGGATCCCGGTATCACAATTTTAGAGAACCTGGTGGTGTTTGAGTCCCTGCAGGGCTCCAACATCAGCAACTTAAGCTACGAGACCAGGCTTGCCCTTCTTAAGATGGCGGGATTCACCCCGGGCAAGGCCAAGTGCGCCAGAGTCCTGCTCACTCCGGAGGATCCGGATAAGGTGATAAGGCTCAATGCCAATCAGAAGTTCAAGCTGGGAAGCATGATCTTTGAGACCAGAAAAGCTGTGAACACCGGCGGTATGAGGCTGGAGGGGATATTCTCCCATTATGATGATGAATTCCATAATTTCAGCTTTTTAAGTGACAGGGATTACAGGATGTCTGCCAGGGTATTCGGCGAAAAGCCCAGGGAAGGGGACAGTATATATTTCATCTCCAATGCCCTGCCGGAACCCGGAAGCGACACCTTCTTCTATATCAATATGGATACCAGGTTTAACCGGAATCCCGTGGAGGACCGGTCGGATAACATATTTGCTTCCCTTAAGTGGGAATGCTTTACCAGTGAGGGATTCAAGGAGATCAAAGTCAGGGATTTCACCGGGGCCTTTCTTTTAAGCGGGGAGATCAAGTTCCGTCTGCCCTCAGAGAAGGCCGTACCTTATCAGGAGACTCCCCTTAAGGGCTATTGCATAAGGGCCACCCTTACCCATGCAAGCTACGATGTGGTACCCAGATTCCGTTCCGTCAATGCCTTTCTTTTTGAGGCATGGCAGAAGGATTCCCGTTCCCTTTCCATCACCAGCCAGAAAACGGAGACCATAGAAATGGTCAGCCCCTTTAAGAATGAGGACTATCTGTTGGTCTTCGGCAAGGAGAAAAAGGGTTCATCCTACAGGCGCTATGAGCTCACCATGGGGGGAGGCGCAAGAGGAAGATACTGTCTGTACCGGAGAGGGGAAAACGGCAGGTTTACCCTGACCTTTGACGAAGAATCCTTCGGATATGCGCCCATCAAGACAAAGGATACGGTGAGAGTAGTTATCTATAGCGAGGAGATAATGCGGCGCTACCGTGTGGGGAAGGTACTGGGCTATGACGATCAGGAGATAGAGCTTCCCGTGAAGCATATAGTTCCGGACAGCTTCTGTCTCATAGCTAAGCGTACAGAGAAAGACGGCAGCGAGATCTTTGATTTTGTGCGGCCCGGCAAGGGAGATGATGATGCCCTGACCTTCCATCTTCTGGAGAATGACGGGAAGATAGTGATAGAGGATGCAGGGGACTTTATAGGGGCCGATCTTTTCATGGCCGGCTGTGCCGTGACCGAGGGACCGAGAGGCAATATCCGGGCAGGAAACATAATAAGAGCAATCGATCTGCCGGGAGAGCCGGGCTTCTTCAATCCGGGGCCGGGAAACGGCGGGGCTTACAGGGAGACACTGGATGAGGTAAAGGCCCGCTTCCGCAGGGATATATTAAAGCCCTATACCTGCGTGACCGCAGGGGATTACGAGAGGGTGGTGTCCGAGACACCGGGACTCTGTATCAGAAAGATACGTGCGGTGATGGACGAGCTGGAAAACCTGGTACACATAGCGGTGATGCCGGGAACGGACGGGGATTTCCCTGTGCTGTCCGAGGAATATAAAAAGGCCATCAATTCAAGGCTTCAGGAGAGAAGGCTGATCACCACCAGGTTCCAGATCCTTTCACCGGTATATGTGGGAGTGTCGGTAAAGAGTACGGTATATGTGAAGAGACACTTCACGGACTGCCGGGAGCAGATAGAAAATGTCCTTAAGCGGGAGCTGGATTATGCCGGGACGGAAAAGAATTTCGGGGATCCTCTGAAATTCGAAGAGGTTTTCCGTGCTCTGGAGGAGCTGGAATGCGTGGAATTCGTGTATGAGCTCTTTATCAGACCCGAAAACAGCAAATACGCCGGCATAAGGGAAGCAAACATATATCCGGCGGAGAACTGCCTGCTGTATCCGGGACGTCTGGAAATAGAAATAGTAACTTATGAGAAGGGATAAGACATGCCCAGGTATTCTATCAAAAAAAACAGGATTAACAAATCCTTCATTAAGGGCTTTCATTATGAAGAGGGAACCACTCTGATCCTTGATGAAGACGAGATGTTCCACTGCATCTTTCTCCCGCCCATCGATTCAACGGAAAAGGATGCGCCCTGGGGCAGGCTTTCAATGAAAAAGGAGGGCTCCGAGGATTCCGTGCTCTCATTTTACATTCTGGCTGTCAACAATAAGGAATTTCTGTCGGATGCCGCGGGGATGGATATAGATGAGTATCTCTACGAAGACAGTACCGACGTGGCGGCAAAGCTGTCCTTCTTCAGGCGCATGGGGGCAAAGAGAGTTACCGGATCCACAGACTGCCTGCTCTACGAGCTGTCGGGCCGCTATCTCTATGTGGTCATTGAGGCTTCGGGTGAAGGAAGCATCAGCATATCCGATATAGTGATCGACAGTACCGGAGATAATTTCATGAATACCTATCCCGAGGTCTACAGGGAGAGAAACAGCTTTTTCCACAGATACATCTCCATTTTCTCAAGCATTTACAACGATTTCCAGAGGGATATCAATGCTCTTCCCAGGGTGCTGAACCTGGATGTGTGTCCCGAGGAGTATCTGATTGTCTACGGAAGCTGGATGGGACTGGACTTGAAGGGAAGGTTCCTGGAGCTCCCGGTCTTAAGGCGGCTGGTGAAGGAAGCATACAGCCTTAACCGGATGAAGGGCACCAGAAAGGCCATAGAGCGGATACTTGAGATAATACTTGGTGAGAAGGCGGTGGTCATAGAGCACAATCTCGTCCGCGCCCTCCATAAGGAGGAGGATGTGGAAATGCTGCCGAATTTCAAGGCCAGAGGCATCTATGATGTGACCATACTGGTGAAGCAGCACCTTACGGAGGAGCTTCGGCACCAGCTGATGTACATACTGAATCAGTATAAGCCCGTACGTACCAGGATCTCCATAGCACAGCTGGATGAGAATCCTACGGCGGATTCCAACAGCTATCTGGATGTCAACACCACCCTTCCCGAGGAAAAGGAAGCAATCCTCGACGACGAACTCTCCATGGACGGGGTGGTCATACTGAGCTGATGTGATATAATGTAAAAGATGCAGGATTGCGCAGCAATTTGTGAGTCTACAGAGAATGCAGGATTGGACGCCGACGAATGCCGAAGGCGTGTACGGAAGGAACAAATAATGACCATACAGGAAGTCGATAACGGAGGGAATCTCCAGCTGGATGTGGAAGGAAAGATAGATTCACTGACCTGTCAGAATTTCCAGGATACTATTCTTAAGACCTTCCAGAAGACAAACAATCTTGTCATAAATATGGAAAAAGTGGATTATGTTTCGAGCGCGGGGCTCAGAGCGCTGATCCTCGGGCAGAAGACAGCAAGCTCCAAGGGAGGGAGCATGGTGATCATAAACGCCTCTTCTTCCGTGAAGGATGTGTTCCGGGTGACCGGTTTTGACAAGGTACTGGATATCCGCTAAATGATAACGTTTGAGAACGTATGTAAAAAATACAGTGAGGATGAGAGGCCTGTATTTCAGGACTTCAGCGAGACTATAGAAGAAGGGGAGTTCATCATCCTCACCGGAGAGAGCGGAAATGGCAAGAGCACGCTCATACGGATGCTCTTAAAAGAGATCGACCCGGATTCCGGGAAGATCACGGTAAACGGAAAGGATATCTCTCTTATTCCCAGAAGTGAGATACCCTTCTACAGAAGAAGCATAGGGGTTATCTTTCAGGATTTTAAGCTTTTTGACGAATATACGGTATTCGGGAACCTGGAGCTTGCGCTGACTCTCACGGGAGGAGCCGGCAGGGATAAGGAAAAGAGGATCACGGATATTTTAAAGCTCTTAGGGATAGACAGGATGTTTAAGAGATATCCCGGAGAGCTGTCCGGGGGAGAACAGCAGAAGGTATGCATGGCCCGGGCTCTTCTTAATGATCCCGTTATGCTCCTTGCGGATGAGCCTACGGGAAATCTGGATCCCGCTTCATCGGAAGAGATCGTTAAGCTCATGGAGCTTGTTCACCGCCATGGCACCACGGTCATCATGGCTACCCACGACTATGACCTGGTCCGGCAAGTAGTAAAAGACGGGAGGCATGTCCCGCTTTGATACAATAGAAACCCATAGATTTCGAAAGGATTATTACCTGTATGTCAACTATCCAGAAAGTACTGCTAGTAGCATCCTGCATACTGTTTGCAGCAACCATCTACAGCTATTTTAATTTCCAGACATATCTTGTGATCTTATTCTTCCTGCTTCACAGTCTCTGTCTGATACTTTTTGTGTACAGGACCTTCAGTGACATGAGGATGGATGTGCGTTCAATGGAGACCTACCATCAGGACATCGGTCTTGAGATAGCCGGAAAGAATAAGGAGGTTGACAGCTTAAAGACCACCCTTGGGGAGAAGGAAGAAGATATTGAGAGACTCAGCGTGGAGCTTAGTGACCTCAAGGTGAAGTGCGCCGAATACGAGGGGAACATTAAGGATCTGAACGAGGAAAAAGAGCTCCTTCTGGAAAAGGAAAAACAGGCGGAATTATCCGTCGCCGACAGGGGTATCGGAGCCCTGCTCCCTCCCGTTACGGAGGATAACGGAGAAAGAGAGACCGTAAATATCATAGAGATAGCGAACCGGGCCAAGGAAGAGCTGCTTTCGGATGCCATGTCGGCAAATATGAGCATCAATGTGTCCTCCGCTACGGACACTCTTTTAGTCAAGGCTGATGCCAACCGTCTCCTGATACTCTTCAGGAATATCATAGATAACTCCATTAAATACATGAAGAGAGCGGGATCACTGGTCATAACCATTTCCACCATAGGGGAGGACATCTTCATCGTCTTAAAGGATACCGGAGAGGGACTTCCGGAAGAGGAAACCAAGCATATATTTGAACTGAATTTCCAGGGTTCAAACCGTATAAGCGGTAACGGACTGGGGCTTGCCCAGGCCAGGGCCATAGTGGAGTGTTACGGCGGAACCATTTATGCCAGAAGTACGGAAGGCAAGGGGATGGGTATTTATATCCAGCTCCCGGCCTGATGGATCAGGGCAGGAGAAGTATCAATGGAAAAAAAACATGAAAAAAGGGTACTTGCAGCCGTAGCATTCTTTTATATCGCAGTCGCACTGATGGCAGTCGGGATACTTGGGGTTACCGGCTTCGCCAGCAGGAGGAGGGAAGCTGCGGCCGACTATCTGAATGTCGGAAATGAGGATCAGAGCGATCTGCCTCCGGAGCCGGAGATAGAACCAATACCCGAGGAGCCTTCCACCGAGGAGGCAACAGAAGAGGAAGCTGCGGAAGAGCTCACGGAGGAAGGATCGGGACTGGATGAGATCCTCTCCGAAGCGGAGGTTGAGGAAGAGCCCGAAAGCTCGGAGAAGTACTACTCCTTTACGGCAAACAACAGCGCCGGAAGGCTCAATGTCAGAAAAGAGCCTACCATAAGAGCGAAGGTCATCGCCCGCATATATCCCGGTACAAAGGGTTATGTACTGGACATAGGGGACGAGTGGACCTATGTGTCGGTTTCGGAAAATATGGGGTACTGCGCA
>JAFVEU010000135.1 GCA_017475845.1 Lachnospiraceae bacterium
TCCTGTCCGGATCCAGGGTGCAGTCCTCTTCCCTGATATCCACAAATACCGGCTTTAAGCCGCTTCGTACTATGGCGTGGCTGGTGGAGATAAAGGTAAAGGGAGTTGTGATCACCTCTCCTCCCTTTCTTAAGCCCAAAAGCTGCAATGCAAGCTCAAGGGCCATATGCCCGTTAACAGTAAGTGAAAGGTGGGGTACCCCCAGATATTCCCTTAACTTTTCCGTAAGCTCCTCATGCTTTTTTCCCGCATTGGTTATCCAGTGGCTCTCAAAAAGAGGCTCGATCTCTTTCACATATTCACTTAAATCCGGCATGGAGGACCGGGTCACTAAGATCTCAGACATTTTTCATATATCTCCATCAGCATATCGTAATTCTTGTCCGGCAGAAAAGATGCAAGATTTCCTTCATCATATCCGTAAAGCCCTGTTTTCAGGTCTTCATCAAAGCTTTCCACCCTTCCGGAAAGCTCCCCTATATCCTTTAATAAGGGCTCTTTTCTGCTGTAAATACTGCTTATTATACTGCCTCCGTTACCGAAATCAAGACCTATAACAGGTGTTCCCAAAGAAAAGCTCTCGATTATGGTCATGGGAAAGCCTTCATACCAGCGGGAGGCAAAGAGCAGGGCCTTTGAAGCCTTCAGTTCCTTCATTGCTGCATCATGGGAGAGTTTTCCCATGAAACGGATATTCGGAGCTTCATACTTATCTCTTAAGCTTTTCTCATATCCCGCTTCTCCTGTCCCTGCGATCTTAAGTACAAAGCTTTCAGGGAGCTTCTGCCATTCCTTCAGGATATCTTCTATTCCCTTAAGGGGGTCTATCCGCCCAAGATAGAGAAAACCCGGCTTTATGGTCTCTTTATCCGGAGTGATTTCCGGCTTGAAAGTAAAATTCGGTTTTACAAAGATATCCTCTTTTGCACATAATCCCGCACTCAAAAAGATATCCCTGTTAAACTCCGTAAGGGCTATGAATCTGACTCCTTCAAAGGCACGGCTCTTCTCTGCTGCCCGGTTTATCCTGAGATTCAGGAAGGTAAGTATCCTGCTGTTCCTGAAGCATCCGTATCTTAAGGCAGAGAGACTATGTGTTTCTCCTTCTCCCAGGCATTCCCTGCAGACCTTTCCGTCCCTTGTGAGCATGGCGTTGATACAGATAAGCCTGAAATTATGCAGAGTCCTTACCACCGGAACTCCCTCATCCTTTGCAGCCCTGAAAACAGAGGGAGATATTAAAAAGCGGTCGTTATGCACATGGACTATCTCTATATCCCTTTCCCTTATTATCTGCCTTATCTCCCGGTAGGTCTTCCGGGAATACGGCGCTTCAAATATCAGCTCCTTTATCCCCATATCCCGGTTATGCCGGGTGTATTCCGTAACCTCATTTCCTCTGTCCTTAAGGAGCTTAACTTCATTCTCAAAGACAGAATCCTCTCCCCCGGGTATCTTATAATAATTATGTACGACAAGTATCCTCATGGAGCGGTATTTCTCCTGTAAAGAACAAGTGTATTTTCGTCTTTTGCTATGCTTAAGTCAAGTCTCAGCCCGGTTCTCCGAACCTCACTGTAATCCTGCTCCAGTGCCTCCCATAATCCCCCATTGCTGCTGTCAGCTGTTATAAGTACATAGGCCGGTCTCTTTTCGGAAAGTGTTTCCATAGCCTCCTTCTCAACAGAGTGATCGAAGGAAGCGTGAAGTTCCGTAAGATAGCTGTGCCGCCACAGAGGTTTTATGTCGTTTAAGAGATAAAAACAGGTGAGGCAGTCTTTCATATTATAAACGAAAACACTGTCCTTATCAGCATCCGGCACTTCACTTACGATCTCTTTAATGTCGGAACAATACTCTTCAGACATTTTGACACCTGCCGGCGTAAGGCAGCCAAGCTGTCTGGGGGCATATACTATCCCCGTAAGAACCATTAGGAAAAGAAATACATATAAAGGAAGGGAGCGGACTTCCTTCCAAAGCAGGAATACCATGGGGATCAGCACCAGCCCCAGAATATAGTAATGCTTATAGCGGCTGCCGGAAATGCAGAGAAAGGCTGTGGCTAAAGCAGTGAAGCCAAGACCTGCCGAAGCTGCATATCTTTTCTTTACCATGAGAACAACAGCGGCATAAAGAGCTGTTATTTCAGGCAGCAATAGCAGCAGATCCCTGATTGACAGGGACAGCAAAGACTCTCCGGTGGAAGCTGCGTAACCGATATTATAAAGGAAAACTGACTTAAAAAGATCCCCTGCGGCATTATTTGAAAAGAAATACAGGAAGAAGGGAAGCAGCACGGCAGCTATGCCCAATATCCCCGCAAACAGGTTCTTTGCTATATTTTCCCATTTTTTATCCGTAATTAGCATAACACATATTATCATAACCAGAACCGCCAGCGGAAGCACATTTTTTGCCACGATCATAAGTATCAGTCCCGTTACGATACCGTCTAAAAATGCAAGCTTTACCGGATGTTCACCGTGAGAGTTCTCTGTTATCCAGATATATTCCGGGATCATCACCAATAAGAGAAAAACAATGCTGTGATCCTCTGTGGAATTACCTCCGTTAATTAAATATGCGTAAGCGAAAAGAAAGAATATGACGGAGGCCCGGGCTGTGCCGGTACCGCATCTGTCCTTTAACAGGATGAACGTAAGATACAGGGCAGCCGATAAAAATAAAGCTTCTAAAAGAAGAAGAAAGAATCTTGGAAAGGGAAATATGTAAGCCACCGCGTTTATAAGAAAAAGCAGGGGGCCTTTATTGTCAAAAAAATCCCTGTAGGGAACGATCCCGGACAGCCAGAGCTTTCCCACCGACTGGAAGTAGGCAGAATCATAGTGAAACAGATAAGGATTTATGATCGATACCGAATACGAAAAAAAGGTCAGAAACAAAAGAGACAGGATAAAGAGCTTCAAAGGCAGCAAAACCCCGTATACCGCCAAATTCCTTTTGGTATTAAATAAAAGGACCTTAAGGGCATTGAGCAGGGGCGAAGTATAAAGAACAGGCGTCTTTTTAAGCCTGCCCTTCCTTAAGATCATTTCATAAGCCTTCTTATCCCTGTAGTCCGGCAGCTTTTCCGGAAGACCCGTATCCTCCGCTATAAGGCTCTCACCTTTCTCGGAGTCGTAGCGGATCACCAGATCCTCCGCCATACCGTTCTTACAGTCATATATGACCCCTATACCGTAATCCGACATATCCGAGGGTTCATGGTCATATATCTTTTTAGAATATGCCTTCCTTCCGGTGCCGAAATAGAAATTTCCCAGAGAATAATAGATCTTTTTCCCCTTATACTCCTCCACCGGCTGGGGACAGTGGGGATGATGGCCGATAACCAGCCTTACCGAATCTATATCCGCGATGCTGTGGGCCAGATCTATATCAAAGGGCATGGGATAGAGATTCAGTTCAAACCCCCAGTGAAGTACCGCTATGATATCCCTCTCAGGATGAATGGAAGCGTATTCCTTAAGGGTTTTAAGGATCAACGCCTTGTCTCTCGGGGCGCAGCCGGGACTGTGCTTTCCCGCGTATACCGTTTCCTCCGCATCCCAGCCAAAACTAAAAACGGCAGTTATTTTACCACCGTCTTCTATTTCCATGGGCTTAAGCGCTTCACTGAGCTCCATTCCTGCGCCGCAATGCAGTATGCCTTCAGAGTCCAGCACTCCCACGGTCCTCTTCAGCCCCCCGGGGCCGAAATCCATTATATGATTATTAGCAAGGGTCACGCCCTTAACCGACAGCAGCTTAAGAACCCGGAGGATCTCCTCACCCTGTGCAAGATTTGAGCCTCTCTTTCTTATCTTCCTGTCCCCGGATGCAGATATCCCTCCCTCCAGATTGGGTATCAGAGCATATCCCTTTTCCCTGAAATACTCTCCCAGGGATTGGATATCAGCATTAATTCCCGCTTCGTTATAGCGGAGATCTCCGAGAAACAAAAGTCTCATGCGTTTTCCGATCTGTCAAAGGCTATATCGAGGGCTTCCTCGTTTGTGAGGTCATGCTCCTTATCCTTAGGCTCCGTGAAACGCCCCACCAGCTCAGGGATAAGATCCAGTATCTTCGTGACAGCGTCCTGATTCTTGACGTTTATTATCCTTGTTTTTCCGTCCTTGATGACCAGCACTGCCGAGGGTGACATCTTGCCTCCCATTCCGCCTCTGCCGTTCCTCTTTTTATCCCCCTCTCCAACTCCGGCAGCAATGCCGAAGGATACGTCTATAAGAGGGATCAGGGTGGTATCTCCGGCTACTACCGGCTCTCCCACCACGGTCTTTGATGAAAGGAACGAATCCATGCCCTTTAACAGATTCTCAACCACATCCTTATTCTTCACTTCACCCATTTCTTATCTCCTTAAAAAATCTCCTGAAATTTTTATTGAAATACAATCTCCAGAGTACAATGACGATGGTCAAAAGCCTTATCCGTCCCCTGAAGAAAAAGTCTCCCTGTATGGTCTGACGGTCAAAATCCGGTATGAAAACCGCATTTCTTCCTGCACCGGAAAACAGAACCGCCAATACCCCGGTAATTTCTCCTGTAAGTGAGACATCCTCAAAGCCGTATATCATATTCAGCCTGTACTTCCTGGGCTTTATGGCTTTCAGAATGCGGCAGAGCTCATGGAGTATAAGCTCTATGGCCTCTCTTGAGGATTCCCTGTCAAGCAGTTCGTAATAGTATCGTACCTTTCCTGACACCTCACTAATATTATCATAAATCCCGCGGATTTTACAGCGTGCATTTTCCTTAAGCTGCCGGACCTTTTTTCCCATCCCTCTTAGGAGTAAAGCGAAATCCTTCAGTTTCTCCTTAAAACCCTTTGGGATCTCCTCGCTGAATTCATCTTCCGCACTCTGATCTCTATCTTCCCTGTCCACTGTTCCGGACAGAATATCCTCTTCTTCGACGGCCGCCGTACTCACAGCATCTTCCACACCGGCGGGTTCAGCGGATGATCCGGAATCTTCTATGCCCGTTTCGCCGCTTTGATACTCTGCTTCCCCGGCAGTAAGCTCATTTCCGCCCTCATCAATAACAGGTGCTTTTTCTTTTTTGGGCCTTATCTTAAAACCAAAGAGCCTTATCTCATAGCTGAAGCCCTCTTCTCTTTTCCTTCCGGGGTCTTCCCTTTCCGTTTTTAAGAAAGCGGCTTTGGCATGGATGATATGCAGTAACCAGGTGGCATCAAAGCCCAGGTCAAAATGCTTCTCATCCGCATTTATATCACCCTTTAAGCAGTACCGCACCGGAACAAAGAGCAGGATAAGGAGGATCAAGAGCAGCAACGCAAGGACGGATAAAAGTACTATCCCAGTGATCTTTAAGACTGTGAGAAAAACCGGCATCATCCTTCCTCCTCTTCAGTCCCTGCCCCGGTTCCTTCCGTAGAGCAGCCGCAGAAAAACCTTCTGCTGTCATAATCACCCTGTTCCTTATATATCTCCGTAAGGATATCGGCAGACATGAGCTCCGCTTCTCTTGAACTCCCTGCAAAGCCCACTATAA
>JAFVEU010000136.1 GCA_017475845.1 Lachnospiraceae bacterium
CTGCTTCCGGCCCGGAAATGTATGCCTAAATCTCATGCTTTTGCCGCTTTTAGGTATATTACCCGCTGATCAGCTCTCTTCCTCATAGAGGTAGATAAGCCAGGACAGAACCACCATTCCGGCTGTCTCGGTCCTAAGTATCCTCTTGCCCAATGTCAGGGGAAAAACTCCTTTTTCTTTGGCAAGGGCGATCTCCTCTTCGGAAAATCCGCCCTCCGGTCCGATAAACACGGCGATCCTGCTGCCTTTTTCAAAGCTCCTTAGCATGTCCCTGGTTTTACCGAACCCCCGGGACAGTTCGTAGGGGATTATCTTATGATCATAATCCTCACAGAGTCGAAGAGCTTCCTTAAAAGAGACCACCTTCCCTACCTCGGGGATCCGGGCTCTCTTACTCTGCTTTGCCGCAGCCTCCGCCTTTCCCTGCCAGTGGGAAACCCTGACCTCCGCTTTTTTCGCATCTATCTTTACGACAGAGCGCTCTGTCATCACCGGTACGATCTCGGAAACTCCCAGTTCCACACATTTTTCTATTATGAAGTCCATCTTTCCGGCCTTGGGAAGTCCCTGGAACAGAGTGACATGCACCGGAAGCTCCACATCCGCTTCCTTAATGAAATCAAGCTTCAGATTGACCCGGTCCCCGGAAAAGCTCTCTATATGACATCGCATTTCCTTCCCGGACAGACCGTCAGAGACATTAACGCATTCTCCGGGCTTCATCCTGAGCACGTTTTTTATGTGGTTAAAATCCGCTCCCTCTATTATTATGTCATTGCCCCGGATCTGAGAGGGATCAACGAAGAACTGATGCCCGGGTTCTCGAACGCCCTCAGCGGCAAGTGCTTCAGGTTCATCAGCACAAAAAACTGTTACAAAACTCACCCACTCTCCGTCATGGTTCTCTTCCAGTATCCGGAAATCATTGAATTCAAGGCACTTCCTCATACTTTCGGCCTTTGTCTCTATTATACCGCTTACGATATAAAGCCCCCCGTCCTTAAGCATTTCCGGGATATATCCCGTAAGAGGTATCAGCACCTCAGGCAGGATATTGGCAACGATAAGATCATACATCCCTCCGGCGTGATCCCGCACATTCCGGTCCTCAAGGAAATTCCCGATGACCAGATGGTAGGGAGCATCTGAAAGGCCGTTTTTCTCAAAATTATCATGAACGGCGCTTACGGATCCCTCGTCTATATCCACTCCCATTCCCGACCCGGCACCGAACATGAAGGAAAGCAGGGACAATATACCGCTTCCGGCTCCTATATCCAGGAATCTGATCCCCTTTTTCACATACTTTTCCAACGCCCTTATACAGAGCCTTGTACTCTCATGGGCTCCGGTGCCAAAGGCCGTTCCGGGATCTATATTAATGGTATAATCGCAGGAACCGTCCGCCTCCTCTTTTTCCCAGGAGGGGGTGAAAAAGGCCTTTTTCCCGTCTTCAAAATCAATGGTAAAGCTTTTAAAGAACTCCTTCCAGTTATTGATCCAGTCCTTATCCTCTGTCTCTGAAACGGATATGCCGCCGTCTCCGATATCCATGGTCTCCCTTAATTCCTTAAGGATCCTGCCCACATCGCTTAATATGCTGTCTTTATCCCTGTCCTTTTCTATGTAAAAGGAGACAAAGGCGTCATCCCCTTCTATATTGTTCTCAGGGAGCACATCATAAAAGGTTCCGTTCTTTTTTATGTCCTCAGGAAGAGAAGCGTCCTCTATCTCCACCCCCTCCACATTTAGGTCCGAAAGAAGAGCGGCTATGATATCCTCCGCCCCCTGCAGGGTTTTTATGGTGTAACGCACATATTTCATAACCTGTACCTCGTATTATTAGTCATACCCTCATCTGACCAGTTTGAAAGAGCCGCGGCAGCGATTCACCGGGTCCTCATTATATAAGCATCCGAATAATATGCTTTATACAACCTTTCCGCTGTTTTCAGCTCCGGGTTTATCTCCCTTATCCTCTGAAAATACTCCTCCGGATCCTTTCCCTCCGGAACATAGATCACGATCTCTTTTTCATTCCCGATAAGGTAAGTCTCCCCCGGCTCCTCCCCTTCCTCCGGTCTTAAGCGCATTGCCATGAGCCTTTCATAGTTCATAAGCTCAAAATAGTTTTCCTCAGCGGAGATACCCCGGAAGAAAACACAGATATCATTATGGTGTTCCTTTGACAGTGAACCCATGGCTGCCTTATTCACATCAAAGAGTCCGGCTTTTACTTTCAGATAGAGAGGGACAGCCATTATCAGGACAAGGATAAGAAGTCCCGCCTTCTCCGACCGGAAAAGTCTTCTCAAAATAGGCAGCAGCATCCAGACTGTGATAAGTATGTAAATATGATATGCCCCGGACAGGTAGCGTGCCGTAAGATAGGGAGTGGTAAGTGAAACGGTCAGAAAATAAAACAGACCGGTGAAAATAAAAAACGCATGTTTCTCTTCCGTATACTGCCGGACCGAAGAGATGACAGCCGCAGCCCTTTCCCCTGAACTTCCGCTGCTCTTTATAAAAACAAGAACCGCAAAAACAAGCAGTATAAGTATTATAAGCTTTGCCTCTCCTCCGAACAGGGCCTCATTGAGGTTGAAGAACATCACCCGTCCTCTCCTTATAAGCTCCGGCAGAGTCCTGATGATCCGTGACTCTGATCCCACATCTGTAGCCGTGATCTGCCAGATAATCTTCGGGAAAATGATAATGACCATAAGTCCCGATACCAGATAGAGGGAAGCGTGGATAAAGAATTCCCTGAAAAGTTTTTTCCATAACAGCAGTATTGAAATAAAGGCTGCCTCATAAAAGGCGAAGATCAGAAAATAATAATGAGTCAGGGTACCAAAAAGGATATTAAGGATAAAGAGCAGTGCCTGTCCCTTATCAATAAGCTTCTCCTTTTTTTCCAGCCTTTCAAATAACAGCAGATATTGTAATGTGAGGGCCGCGGTAAATACCTGCAGCAGTACATACATCCTGAGATTCATGAACTGTTCCACCGCTCCCAGGGACAGTATATAGATAAGAGTAACCGCCCCGGCAAAACAGATCTTCTCCTTTTTATCCTCGTTTTTTCCGTCTCCCCGGGGATACGAATGGTAAGCTGCCGTGTACAGCAGAACAATAACAGCCGTTCCTGACAGCAGATTTATGACCAATGCGAACCATTTTGAGAATATCCCGGGAAAAAGGGAGGAGATAAAATGCAATAATACCGGGTAAAGGGGAGGATGGGGATCCTTTGAGGTGTTTTTCACTGCGTTCCCGAAATCAAAACGTTCGTTATCCTGTACAGCCACTGCCCTTAACACAAATTCCCTGCCGGACACACAGGAATTTACCGGCAGGGAGGGTCTCATCCCCTCCTCCGAATTGGCCGCAGTATATGAAAGAACCTCATCCTCATAGAGATAAGCCTTATAATGACCAAAGAGGAAAAAGACCCCGCAGAAAACAATGAGGGCCGCAATAAGCCATATTTTACTTTTGATCCTTTCCCTGATCTCCATAGCTTTTAATCTGCCTTATCTGCGGAGAATCCCATAAGGCCGTCTTCTCTCCTGTCACCGATGATCCCCGTCATTATCCTTCCGCTGTAGGGAGCATCTCCGTCATTTTTAACCCTTATATATTCCCGGGTATAGCCCGTACCGTCTTCCTCAAAGAGGACTTCCGCTTCCTTTCCCCTGTGCCTGTCCTCGTAAACCTTCCTGTTTATGAGATCCAGTTCCTTTAAGATCCGGAGCCTTTCATGCTTTACGCTCCTTTTTATCTGTCCTTCCATTCTTTCCGCAGGGGTTCCTTTCCTTCCGGAAAACGGGAAGATATGGGTCTCGTAAAAGCCGGTCTTTTTAAGGAATTCCCGAGTTTCTTCAAATTCCTTCTCTGTTTCTCCCGGAAAACCCACTATCACATCCGTTGTCAGGGCAGGGTCATCAAAACAGCTCCTCAACCTCTCCACGCTTTCGGCATAGGAATCGGCGGTATAATGCCGGTTCATCCTCGTCAGTACGCTGTCAGATCCGCTCTGGAGGGAAAGGTGAAAATGGGGACAGAGGGAAGGTATTTTCCTTAATCCCGTCACGAAATCGTCTGTTATTATTCCCGGCTCCAGAGAACCCAGCCTTATCCTCTTTACCTCCGGAAGAGCGTCAAGAGCTGTGATCAGGCTTAACAGATCCTCCTTATCTCCCGGTCTGTCCTTTCCGTAAGATGAAAGATGGATGCCGGTAAGGACAAATTCCCTGAATCCCCGGGAGATAAAGGCTTCCGCCTCCTCTGTTACCTCTTTTATGCTCCGGCTTTTTATCCTGCCTCTGGCATAGGGTATTATACAATATGAACAGAACATATTGCACCCGTCCTGGACTTTCAGGAATTTTCTGCTGTATCCCCCTTCTCCGGGCTTATGTTCGCTCTGTCCTCTCCCCCGGGAGAAGCTGTCCGTATTTCCGGAAAAAGGGAAATCTTCCGCAACAACACTTCCGGCTACGGGTTTTTCCGCGGTCGCCTGCCCGGACTCGGCATGTGCCTCCTCCCAAGCCCTTATTATTTCCGTGATACGCTCCTTTTCGGAATTAGGGACCGCTATATCCACGTTGTCCGCATAGAGTTCTTCTTTGCCCCTTGTATCCACATAACAGCCGGCAGCGATCACCACGGCATTGGGATTTGCCGTTTTCGCCCTGTGCAGCATCTGCCTTGACTTTCTGTCTGATATGTTGGTCACGGAGCAGGTATTTACTATATAGTAATCCGCTTCCTCTTCAAAGGGAACTATGACAAAACCGTCGGAAATCAGTTTCCCGGCCATTTTTTCCATTTCATATGCATTAACTTTACAACCCAGATTATGGAGGGCCGCTCTTTTTTTGTCCATTTTAGCCATTATTACGCTGTTCTTTGGTATATAGTCCCGTAAAATCGTTTATTTTTTCGTAAGTTTGTATGTTGACTTTTACAGAATATCAAATTAACATATTGAAGGCAAAGGTAATTATTAAGAACAGCCGTTTAGGAGGTTTTTTATGAAAACAGTTAAGATTTTACTGAACACGATCGACAAAGTAAAGACATTTGTAAATGAGATCACAAAATTTGATTATGACTTTGATCTTGTATCCGGCAGATACGTAATAGATGCCAAGTCCATAATGGGTATTTTCAGTCTTGACCTTTCAAAGCCCATCGATCTCAATATACATGCAGAAGACAGTGTTGACGAGGTATTAAAGGTTCTTGATCCCTATATCGTTAAAGATTGAGTGAAGGTAAAATAAAGTGTTGGGGGCAGATGCCGGAAACGGCGTTTGCCTTTTTTTATTGTCAGAACCCACAGGCCTCTTTAACAAAGGGCTCTATGTATCCCCGTCTTGTCCTTAAGAACTCCCTTATCTCTTCCACCTTTTCATCAAAATCCCTGAAACTGCATCTGTCACCGAACCATCGGGAATACCCGGTCACCACCGGAAGCCTGTGCCCGGCAGCGATCCTGTCGAGGAGCACCTCCGCAGCACCGGTATCATAGACCGTGTTTTCAATAGCAAGAAACCTTTTATAGAACCTCTCCCTGAAGGCAGCATTCTTAAACAGAGGGTAAAGCAGCATCCTTTCAAAGTGTATATTCTTTCCCGTAAGATCCTCCGGGCCCCCGCCCTCCTTTTTTATAGTATCCAGTTTTTCCTTAAGATCAGCGTAATCCTCCTCCCCCTGGGCAAGGATAGTCCCGATGGTATCGAAATCCGCCTTGTCTTTAAGCAGTTCTATATTATTATCGAAATTCAGGAACCGCCACTTTCCGTCCTCATAGGGCCTTTCTGTCTTCCGCACGCTCCTCCATAAAGCCGTATTGGTCTTCGGCCAGTCAGAGGTATCATCCACATAGATCC
>JAFVEU010000137.1 GCA_017475845.1 Lachnospiraceae bacterium
CTATCTGGACAGAGATTCAAAATACCAGCTTCTGGACAGTGTCGAGACCGGTGAGGGTCTTACAAAGAAGCAGGCAAAGTACCATGAGAAGAACGGCGCAAGGGACTTTGCCATGATCACCGTTTTTTTGTCCACCGGCATCCGTGTGTCGGAGCTTGTGGGAATGGATCTTAAGGATATCAATTTTAAGAAGCACTGCATTAACGTATATCGTAAGGGCGGCAATTTCGACGTTGTCTATTTCAGCGACAGCGCCGGACACTATCTGGAAAAATATCTGGAAGTAAGGAAAGATATCTATCATCCCGACGATAAGGAGACGGCGGTTTTCCTGAACAGGGACGGGAAACGCCTGAGTGTCCGCTCCGTTGAGCTGATGGTAAAAAAATATATAAATGCTTCCGTTCCCTCGGAGGGAAAGAGGATAACTCCACATAAGCTCCGGTCCACCTATGCCGAGACCATGCTGAAGGCCACAGGAGGCGATATCGAAAAGGTACAGAAGCTCCTCGGACACTCTTCCATCATGTCAACAACCCACTATGTGGATTCCACGGAAGAGGAAAAGGAAGCGGTGAGAAACCTGTCCGATATCTGATCAGAGCCTTATGCCGAGGAAGGCCGGAACAAGGAATATAAGGAAAATGAGCACTGCGGTGGGGATTATCCCGGAAAGGAAGTTTTTCCGGTCCTCAGGGCTTAAGCTCATATGAAAGAAGACCGATATAAAGAAGTACCAGAAAAGGATATAGTGCCAGGCTTTATTTAGTCCGGGAAGTATACAGACCCACATCAGAATAAGGCAGATAAGACCGGTGATCACCGGCGCAACAGCCGATAAGGAAAGCTGGAGCGATCTTAAAAGCAGATTTCCCCGGGGAATGATACTGACACTTCCAAGTTTTTCCCCTCTGGGGAAAAGCCTTATCTCCTTTATCCCGGCTCCGGTGATAAAGGCAAATAAAGCGTGGGACAGCTCATGGAGTACGGTTCCCGGCCATGTGATATAATTCCTTATCAAAAAAGCCGGTCTTCCGCCAAGGATCAAAGAAAGCAGCTTTACGCAAAGAAGATCCGCCGTTGATACGAGAAAGCCCGTAAGCATAACAGCGGCAAGAAGCAGAATTGTTTCCAGCATGGCAGTGATCGCCGGCGTATCCGGCAGCGATGTAAGTTCCAACAGTTCTTTTATCATAGATACAGTATATCAACGGAGGTTTTATCAGGCAATGAGATTCAAACCCGACAAAAAATACATAATCTGGGGAGTTACCGCCTTTCTTGTGGCGGCCTGTTCCATACTCTTTATCTTTGCAGTATTCAACTACCCTATCTTCGCCATGGGCTTTTCAAATTTCCTGAAGGTCATGATGCCGGTGATAAACGGCTTTCTCATCGCTTATCTCTTAAACCCCACCATGATGTTCATAGAGAAAAAGCTTATCCCCGCGATGTTCAGGGCGTTAAAACTAAAAGAGCCCGAATCCGTCAGAACAAAGAGGATACTTCGCTATATCTCCATCGGCTTGTCCGTGATCTTTGTGATCCTGGTGATCGTAGCCTTCATAAGCGTCGTGATCCCCCAGCTGATCGACAGCATAAAGCGCATAGTCCAGCAGTTCCCGGAATATGTCTCTAATTTTACCGGCTTCATGAACAAGACCTTTAATGACAATCCCCAGGTGCTGGAGTATTATGACCAGTATTATGCCCAGCTGGAGGAATGGACGAAGGGGATCATGACAAATATCCCCTCCTATATCAATAAGATCTGGGATTCTCTTTCAAAAGGGATACAGAGCAGTATCTCCTTTGTATATAACATAGTTTTGGGATTTATCCTTTCCATCTATATCCTTAGCTTCAAGGAGAAATTCATTGCCCAGATAAGAAAGATCATCCTGGCATATTTCAGCAGGAAAAGAGCCAACGGCATCTTTACTGAGATCAAGGATATAGACAGGATTTTCAGGGATTATATAACCAGCTCCATAGTGGATTCCTTTATCATAGGCGTCCTCTGTTTCATCGCCTGCATGATCTTAAGAACCCCTTATGCCATACTGATGAGTTTCATTGTGGGCATCACAAATATCTTACCCTTCTTCGGCCCCTTTATAGGAGGGATCCCCTGCGCTGTGATCCTCCTTATGATAGACCCGGTACAGGCCATGTATTTCATAATCATGGTGGTGATACTGCAGCAGCTGGACGGAAATGTGATAAAGCCGAAGCTCTTCGGAGATTCAACGGGGCTTCCCGCCTTCTGGGTGATAGTATCCATCCTCCTTGGCGGAGGCTTTTTCGGTGTGATGGGAATGTATCTTGGAACTCCTGTCTTCGCTGTGATCTACAGCTATATAAGACGTGCCGTGACGGATAAGCTCGCCAAAAAGGGACTCCCCGGCGAGACCTCCAGATATCTGCGCTCAAACGAGCTGCCATACGAGGCTCCCAAAGAAAAGAAGCCCAAGGATGAAACCGCCGGTGCGGAGGAAGAAACGCTCCCTTCCGGGGATACCGGGGATACTAACGCCCCCGGGACTCAAACTCCTCAACAAAACCCCGGATCAGACTGACGGTACCCTCTGTCCCCAGGACCGAGGAATCGATAGCCAGATCATAGCTGCTCACATGACCCCATTTTTTGGAAGAATAATAGTCGTAGTAGCTCTTCCGCTGCTTGTCCTTCTTATAGATCATCTGGGCTGCTTCCTCTTTGGTTTTTATATCGGGAAAACGCTCCATCACTCTCTTTATGCATGCTTCCTTTCTGGCATATATAAAGATGTTCAGCACATTCTCCCTATCCATAAGAGCATAGTCCGCGCAGCGCCCCACGATCACACAGGGACCGTCGGCAGCTATGTTTTTGATGGTGTCAAACTGGGCTAAAAATACCCTATGACTCACGGGCATATCCAGATAAGAAAGGCTGTTATAACCGAATGAATAGGTGTCCATCACCAGATTATAGAGGAAGGAGCTGGTAGGCCTCTCGTCATGGTTCTTAAGCACCTCCTCACAGAGTCCGCTCTCCTTTGCAGCCCTGCTTAAGAGCTCCTTGTCATAGCACTCAATGCCGAAGGATTCCGCTAGCCTGCGGCCAATCTCATGTCCTCCCGAACCGAAGGTTCTTCCTATTGTTATAACAGTATTCATACACACCTCATTTCTATAAAGCGTTAAAGAGTTATTTCCTCAGATCCCTTAATATCTTTTCAAAATACTCCGGAAGGGGAGCCACAGTCTCTATGTATTCTCCGCTTACCGGATGTATAAATCCCAGTGTCATGGCATGGAGCACCTGTCCCTCTGTATTATAAGGGGATTTTCCGCTTCCGTAAACCTTATCTCCCATGACCGGATGTCCGATGGATGCCATGTGTACCCTTATCTGGTGGGTCCTGCCGGTCTCAAGACGGCACTCCGCATAGGTATGGTTTCCGAAGCTTTCCAATATCCTGTAGTGAGTGACGGCATTTTTACCGCCTTCCACAATGCCCATCTTCTTCCTGTCACTTTTGCTCCTTCCGATGGGCTTGTTTATGATGCCGTCTTCCTTAAGGTTTCCGTTGACAATGGTGCGGTACAGTCTCTTTATGCTGTGATCCTTAAGCTGTTTAGCCAGGGACTCATGGGAAAGATCATTTTTACAGGCGATAACGGATCCTGTGGTATCCTTATCTATCCTGTGGACTATACCGGGCCTCAAAACCCCGTTAATGCCTGACAGGTCCTTACAATGGAATAAAAGGGCATTGACCAGAGTGCCGCTGAAATGTCCGAAGGAAGGATGCACCACCATCCCTTTTGGCTTATTCACCACGATCACATCCTGATCCTCATACAGGATATCAAGAGGGATATCCTCCGGAAGTATATCGGGAATCACGGATTCCGGCACCATAAGGGTCACTCTGTCACCGTTAGCTGTCTTAACGCTGCTTTTTTTCACCGGTGCCCCGTTTATCAGCACCCTGCCCTCTGTGATAAGGCGGCTTATATAACTCCGGGACAGCTCTTCCTGGGCATTTGACAGATAAAGGTCTATCCTCTGCCCCGCATCTTCTTCACTTATCGGGAATACCGCTTCCTTATCCATCTTTTTCCTTTATCATTGAAGAATGATAATTAAGCTTCGGATCATTTGCCTTCTTCATATTGAGCTCATCCTCCTTATATACAAAGAGAATCAGTATCGCCAGTGCAAAGGAGGAAACGGTGACATATATATCCGCCACGTTGAATATGGGGAAATTGATGTAGACCACATAAATGAAATCCACCACTGATCCGGTTTTGACGCGGTCTATAAGATTTCCCAGGGCCCCGGCGCTTATCATGCATATAAAGAAGCGTAAGATCCTGTATTTTCTGGTGGCGGGGATTCGGATAAGGGCTATCAGCATAAAGAGCAGGAAGACCACTCCTATGATTATAAAGAAATTCCTCTGCCCGTTAAGTATCCCGAAGGCTCCTCCCCTGTTCCCCCCTTCCAGATACTGGAGTACAAGCACCCCGTCTATTACAGGCCAGGGCTCCTTTCCCATTAAATTGAGGGTTGCAAGCTTCTTCGTATACTGGTCGAGAAAGACCAGGGCCGCGCCGAAAACAATATCTATGATCAGAAACAGTATCCTCTCGCTCTTCTTCATCCTTAATAATCCTTTATGATCAGCTGGTCAATGGCATTTAATATCTCTTCATCTGTGACTGCAGTATCTATAACGGCCTTCCCCACTTTTTTAAGGAGTATGAAGCGTATCCTCCCGCCGTCCATCTTCTTATCGGATTTGGAAAGCTTAAGTATCTCCTTCGGATCATAGTCGTCCGGAAGTGTCAGAGGCAGGTAAAAAGGAAGGAACATATCCCTTATCTCGTAGAATTCCTCCGTATCTATATTCCCCCTGCAATAGGATATATAGGAAGCCGCTATCATACCGAGAGCCACACACTCGCCGTGGAGCAGGGTAAATCCCGAATACTTTTCTATGGCATGCCCGATGGTATGTCCGAAATTGAGTATTGCCCGGAGTCCCTGTTCCGTAGGATCCTCTTCCACCACCCGGGCCTTTATCTCGCAGGAGATCCTAATCATCTTTTCAATGACATCACTCTCCTGATCGTTTATCTCGTTAAAATTGTTCACAAGCCACTCGTAATAGGCGTTATCCCTTATGAGCCCGTGCTTTATGATCTCGGCCATTCCCGAAGCGAACTGCCTCTTCGGCAGGGTTCTTAAAAATGCGGTATTGATATATACAAAAGAGTGCTGATGAAAAGCTCCCACCATATTCTTGTATTCATCAAGGTCAACTCCGGTCTTTCCTCCGATGGAGCTATCGGTCTGGGATAAAAGGGTTGTGGGGATCTGGACAAAACGGATACCCCTGAGATATACCGCAGAGACAAAGCCTGCCATGTCGCCGATGACTCCGCCTCCCAGGGCTATTATAAAATCCTTCCTGTCAAACTTTAAGGAAACAAGCTTTTTTAATATATCCCTTACCCGGTCCAGATTCTTGTTCTCTTCTCCGGCAGGGACGGTAAAGTCCTCAACATCCTTAAATACCGTTATAAGAACGCTCTTCACGCTTTCAAGGTAAAGAGGCCCGACATTGGAATCCGTAACGATAAGGGCCCTTCTGTTCTCGGTTTCAGGCTTCTTAAGATTATCCGCAAGTTCATCAAGTCCCCGGGTTATGACAATATCGTAGCCTGGTCCCGAAACAGTATCTTTGATCTTTACAACTGACATCTTAACTCCTCATTTAAGAGCATATTTTAAGGCGGAGTAAAAACTCCGCCCTATTATATCACAGTTTTGAACTTTATTTGATCTTTTTAAAATCGGCCTCCTGCAACCCTTGCAAATTCGAACTGTCTGCTGCTCTCCCTTGAAGGTGCTGCGGTCTCGCTGCTTGAATCCCCTGAAAGCTCCACGCTTTTGGGAGCGATTATAAAGATGAAGCTTGAGATCTTTACCATATTTCCGCTTAAAGCATAGGTTGCACCGGAAACGGTATTGATGACCTTTTCCGCGAGGCCCTCATTGATGCCCTCCAGATTCAGCACAACAGTCCTGTCCGAAAGCAGAGCATCTATGATATCACAGACATCCGCATCGGATGTGGGCTTGAACATCGTGATCTCACGGTCCGAATCCTCAGACGCCCTCCTGCGGGATGTCCTCATGGGAGTGATCTTTCCCTTCTGGGGAACCTCCTCTTCCCTTTCCTTCTTCTTTCTTCCGAAAAGTCCTCTGGGCTCTTCTTCCTCTTCCTCTTCATCTATAAAATCTTCTTCATCATAATACTCATCATCTTCATCGCTTAAACTGAAAGTATTCATGATCTTGTCGAAAAAACCCATTTTATCATTCTCCTCCGTTTATTTATTGTAATCTCTCTCTCCGAAGATACCTGTCCCTACCCTGACCATGGTGGAGCCTTCTTCAACAGCGGCTATATAATCACCGGTCATACCGAATGAAAGGACAGAAAGCGGAAATCCGCCCGTCAAATCATGGAATTCACCTCGTGAACTCTCACGGTTTACATTATCTCCCATAACCTTATTTATGTCAACAACTTTTTTGATCATTTTCTTAAAATACTTCCTGTTTTCTTCGTAATTTACAGCGATCGGAGCAATACACATCAATCCTTTTACAAAAATATTCGGTAAACCAATTATTTTGTAAACCAATTCCTCCGCATCGTCGTAATCCACGCCGAACTTGCTCTCCTCATCTCCTATATTGATCTCCACAAGTATATCCTGTGTTTTGTCCTTCTTTACGCACTGTCTGCTTATCTCTTCCGCCAGTTCATAGGAATCCACGCTGTGTATGAGAGTCACATTACCTGCCACGTACTTTACCTTGTTCTTCTGAAGATGTCCGATGAGATGCCAGTTTATATCCTTTGGCATTTCCTCCATCTTTCGGGTCAATTCCTGCACCTTATTCTCGCCAAAGTCCCGGATCCCCTCGTTATAGGCTTCCATGATGAGCTCCACCGGTTTTGTCTTGGATACAGCTATAAGCGTGACCTCCTCCGGCTTCCTTCCCGCTCTTTTACAGGCATCTATGATATTCTGCCTTACAACCTTCAGATTTTCCGCCACATTTACTTCACTCATGTATAAAAGCCTCCGTATTCAAAGCATCTCCGTCAGGGTGAAACAAAAAAATCCCCGACAGGGGATATTATATCGCAAAAACTTTATGTAAACAATGCCATACTTCAAAACAACTTCTTGACTGATTTTAACATTATTGTAACATGTGCCCCTCCCCGGCTCCCGTCATACAAGGTCAAAGTGTTCAGTAAGATATGCTTATGGATGAGCAATATCACAGATTCGTATCAAAGACAAAGTCATCGTCCTTTACGCTCTCGCCGTCCAGCACGATGTGGTCGTAAACCCTGAGACCGTAGGTGGTTCCGGACTCAACTATGGAATATTCCTTATTGAAAAACAGGACATTGATCTTCGTAAAGTCCGCAAAGCCGTTGTTCATGTTATAGACACCGGTTAAGGATGCCTTGCTGCTCACGGTGTAGGTATCATTGGAATCCGGCTTGATAAGCACATCCCCGGGATTGAAAACGGAGGTATCGATATAGACCATGTTTTCTTCCTTGTCGTAGACCTTGGCATCCACGAATTCCGTGCTCTTTGTGCCGTCTTCCATATAGGCCTCCCTGATGAAGCCTTCGGAATCGGAACTGCCGCCCCTGGTAAGATAATCCTCGGGAATGGTATAGAACTGGCGGTTCACAATGGAGGAATTGGGGATCTTAAGGCCCGTGCGGTTGTTGGTCAGAAGTTCCACGTCGATATACCGGTCTCCGGCAAAGGTTATCATGGAGTTTGAGAAGGTTAAGAGCAGATACTTTCCCTCTGCGTTGTTCAATATGCTCTCCTGTCCCCAGGAGGTATTTCCGTTCTTCAGAAAACGGACATTTACATAGTCACCGTCCGAAAACTGGTCATCTTCCCAGGTCTCGTCCCAGCGTAAAGCCACGGACCACTTTTCGTTGGTGGAGATCTTATAAATATCTTCTCCGGCAGAGACTATGGAATTATCCACATGGGAAATCCTCTGATGCTTGTCCTCGCTGAAGGTCTCTTCGCTGACCGCCTGAGGCGTAAGATCCTCGAGACCGTCCGTATGAAAGACAACAATGCCGCTTTCCGGAGCATAGCCCATGGAGAGCGAATTATCCATAACATAATTTCCCGAAAGGGAGTTTAAGGTGGCAAGGAGGTTTTCATTGTTGATCCTTGAGATAGTGCCCTCCAGGGAATATTTGAAATCGTAGACAGAACTGAAAATGCTGTCCTTAAAGGTCTTGCTGTAATCCTCCAGCTCTTTTTTGATCTGCAGAAGATCCGAATCGCTGAAATCACTCTGCTCAATGTGCCTGGATCTCAGCATCTCGGACAAAGTGCCGCTTTCATCGATGGAATACACCAAAGCGCCGCTTGAAACCCGCTGGTTCTCGTGGGAATAGTAATTGACATAGCCATTGCTTCCGCTCTTGACCACCATTTCCTCGCGGATGCAGACGCCCCTGGCGGTGGTGTTCTTGGCCAGCGAACCAAGCTTTACCTCGTAGCCCGCTATGGTGGTCTTTCTGGAAGCAAGGATCACCATTATGATCAGATATATGAAGATAAAGCCAAAGACAGGAATACCGAGATTCATCCTGTTCAGGGAATGCCGGTGAAATTTGCTGAC
>JAFVEU010000138.1 GCA_017475845.1 Lachnospiraceae bacterium
CAGCCCACGGAGCTCTGGCAATGACCACTCCGGGAGACACGACTATGGCGAACAGGAAGGAAGTAGAAGCGGTAATGGGCGGCGCCGGCGCCAGGGTAAAGAGGTAAAACATCCGGGCGCGGCAGTGCCCTGCAAAAAGGAGACAATATATGGATATCAGATATTCGGTCAATCAGAGAGATGTAAAGAGATATACCACAGAGGAATTAAGGAATGAATTTCTTATCACGGGATTATATGAGCCGGACAGTGTCAGGGCGGTATATTCCCATGTGGACAGGATGGTGACCTTTGGCTGCATGCCTGTTAAGAAGCAGGTTTCCCTTGATGAGGGCATAGATGTATACGGAAATTTCGGAACGGAGTATATCCTTGAACGCCGGGAGATCGGTATCTTTAATATAGGGGGCCCGGGAAAGATCAAGGTGGACGGAACAGAATATGCTCTGTCCTATAAGGACTGCCTCTATATCACCATGGGGGCAAAGGAAGTCCTTTTCTCATCCGACGATGGAGCGCTTCCGGCCAAATTCTATATGGTCAGTGCACCGGCCCACCGGGCGTATGAAACAAAGCTTCTCACCTTTGAAAACGCGGTAAAGCGCCCCATGGGCAGCACGGAGGAGTGTAACAGGAGAGTCATCAACCAGTTCATACATCCCGCAGTATTGAAGACCTGCCAGCTCTGTATGGGAATGACGGTGCTTGAGGAAGGCAGTGTCTGGAATACCATGCCGGCACACACCCATGAGAGAAGGATGGAGATCTATACCTATTTTGAGATCCCGGAAGGACAGGTGGTATTCCACTTTATGGGAGAGCCCACCGAAACAAGGCATATCATAATGCACAATGAGGATGCGGTCATATCACCCTCCTGGTCCATACACGCGGGAGCGGGAACCTCGAATTACACCTTTATCTGGGCCATGGGCGGAGAGAATCAGGTATTTGACGATATGGACAACATTAAGACAGAGGATCTGAGGTAGGGCACAAATTATGAATGATCTGTTTTCATTAAAAGGAAAAACAGCCTGGGTCACGGGAGCAGCTTACGGCATTGGATATGCCATTGCCAGGGCCTATGCCGAAGCGGGAGCAAAGATAGTTTTTAACTGCAGCAGGCAGGAGACCGTAGACAGAGGGCTGGCAGCTTATATAAAGGACGGGATAGAGGCCAGAGGCTATGTCTGTGACGTAACGGATGAGGAAGCGGTTAAAAGCCTTGTTGACAGGATCACGGAAGAGGTCGGACCGGTGGATATCCTTGTAAACAACGCAGGGATCATAAAGCGGATACCCATGACTGAAATGGAAGCGGAGGATTTCCGCAGGGTTCTGGATGTAGACCTGACGGGGCCCTTTATAGCATCCAAGGCAGTGATCCCCTCCATGATAGAGAGGGGCGGAGGAAAGATAATAAATATCTGCTCGATGATGTCGGAGCTGGGAAGGGAGACTGTTTCCGCATATGCATCCGCAAAGGGCGGCTTAAAGATGCTGACAAGGAACATCGCCTCCGAATACGGGAAATACAATATACAGTGCAATGCCATAGGCCCGGGATATATCGCAACGGAGCAGACAGCACCATTGAGGGAGAAGCAGCCCGACGGCAGCCGGCATCCCTTTGACAGCTTTATCATAGCGAAAACCCCGGCGGAACGCTGGGGCACTCCGGAAGACCTTATGGGACCCGCACTGTTTCTGGCAGGCAGCGCTTCGGATTTTGTAAACGGCCATATACTCTATGTGGACGGAGGAATACTGGCATATATCGGAAAACAGCCCTGAAGACGACGGGAGAAGGCTTTGCATAACAGCGAAAAAGGAGAAGACTAGGATCATGAATGTATTAGAGGAATTACTGGGATTCGGCGTAGTGCCGGTAGTGGTCATAAAAAGAAAAGAGGATGCGCTCCCTCTGGCGGAGGCCTTAATGAAGGGCGGGCTTAAATGCGCGGAAGTGACCTTCAGAACGGACTGCGCGGCGGAAGCCATAAAGGAGATGACGGACTCCTTCCCGGAGATGCTGGTGGGTGCAGGAACCGTACTCAGCACGGAGCAGGTGGACAGGGCATTTGAAGCAGGGGCTAAGTTTATTGTAAGTCCCGGCTTTGATCCCGAGGTGGTTGACTACTGCCTGTCAAAGGATATTCCCGTGCTCCCCGGAGTGGCTACTCCTACGGAAGCCGCCCAGGGCGTAAAAAGAGGTCTGAAGATCCTTAAGTTCTTCCCTGCGGAGCAGGCAGGAGGCCTTCCCATGATAAAGGCCATGGCAGCACCCTACGTGGGTTTAAGGTTCATGCCCACCGGAGGGATAAACGCCAAAAACCTGCCGGAATACCTTGGTTCGGACAAGGTCGCGGCCTGCGGAGGAAGCTGGATGGTGAAGGGCGATCTTATAGAAGCCGGCGAATTCGGAAGGATAGAGGAACTTACGAGGGAAGCGGTAGAGCTTGTAAAGAAGATAAGGGGATAAGACCATGTATGTATTGAACAGCGAAAAGGATTACAGGGATCTGGGAGGCGGAGTAAGGCGGAAGGTCCTTGCATACAGCGACAACATCATGAACGTGGAGCTTCTCTTTGAGAAGGGCGCAAAGGGGGAGATGCATTCACATCCCCATGAGCAGATAGGATATGTCATAGAGGGCAGTCTTGTTTTCCATGAAGAGGGTAAGGAAGATGTTACGCTGAACACCGGGGACAGCTATATCGTGGCGCCGGATGTGCCCCACGGCATCGACTGCCTCACAGAGGTAAAGCTTCTTGATATTTTCACTCCAAAGAGAGAGGATTTCTTATAAGCAGATGGATACTACATTAAACCAGCAGACATATGAGAAATTTAAGAAAGACATACTCACTTTTTCCCTGAAGCCGGGGGAGCCGGTGTCCGCACAGAAGATAGCAGAGCGCTATGAGGTGAGCAGGACTCCCGCCAGGGAAGCGCTGGTGCGTCTGCAGGATGAAGGAATGGTCGATATCTTTCCCCAGTCACGTTCTGTCATTTCAAAGATCAAGCGGGAAAGGATCTACCAGGAATGGTATGTGCGGAAAACCCTGGAGCTGGGGATGGTGGACTCCTTTTTTGACAGGGTAAGGGAATCGGATATCGACGAAATGAAGAAAGCGGTGCAGGAGCTCTCAAAGCTGGGGGACAATCCCAGAACCCATGAGACCTCCTATGAATATTTGAAGTGCGATGATCATTTTCATGCCGTAATGTACCGTGTGACAGGAGAGGATCTGGCCGCCCAGATAATAGGTAATTCCCTGTTGGATTACCGGAGAGTCCGTCTGCTGGTGGATCTTGACAATGTGAATAAGGACAGGACGGTAGGGGATCATGAAAGGCTTATAAAATACCTGACGGCTAAAGACCGTGAAGCCTACAGAAAGCTGCTGGAAGTCCACCTAAGCCATATCATTGACGATATGAAGGAGCTGCATAAGCAGATCCCGGAAATGTTCGAGGAGTAAGAATAATTAAGGGGCTGTAAAGCCGGAAGGTGGTTCCGGCAGGAAGGAAAAGGGCTTGAAATATCTGATAATTGGAGCCGGACCGGCGGGGCTTACTCTGGCGGCAGCGCTTAAGGATAGGGGAGTAAATGATCTTCTCGTGCTGGAGAAGGAAAGTGAGGCCGGAGGCCTCTGCCGGAGCAGGGAAGTGGACGGATTCCCCTTTGATATAGGAGGAGGGCATTTTCTGGATGTAAGGCGGCCGAAGGTAAATGAGTTCCTCTTTAAGTTCATGCCCGAAGAGGAATGGGACAGATATGAACGGGACTCCCGGATAGAACTCAAGGGTCAGATCATAGGCAGCCCCATAGAGGCGAATATCTGGATGCTGGATACGGATTCCCAGGTGGAATATCTGAAGGCCATAGCCGAGGCAGGCTGTGTATCCGGGAAGCCCATGCCGGAGAAATTCACGGAGTGGATATATTGGAAACTGGGAAAGCGCATTGCAGAGGATTACATGATCCCCTACAATAAGAAGATGTTCGGGGAAGAGCTGGATTCCCTCGGAACCTACTGGCTTGAAAAGCTGCCGGATGTGTCCTTTGAGGATACTCTCCGGAGCTGCCTTACCCATAAGGCCTATGCAAAGCAGCCGGGACATGCGGAATTCTTCTATCCGAAAAAATACGGCTACGGCGAGCTCTGGCTCCGCATCGCGGAGAGTCTCGGAGACCGGCTGAAGACCGGAGTCAGCGCCGCAAAGCTTGATATAGACGAAAATACGGTAAACGACGAATTTAAGGCGGATATCATAATCAACACCGTTCCTTGGACAGCCTTTGAGACCATAAAGGGCGCGGGTGACAGGATGCTTAAGGGCATAAAGACCCTGAAGCATTCTTCCATCGTGACAGAGTATTTCAGTGAGAATATGGATACTAAGGCCCACTGGATCTACTATCCCGAGGAGGCAAAGGACTATCACCGGATCCTTGTGAGGCATAATTTCTGCCCGGGATCCAGGGGATACTGGACAGAGACCAACCTGGCGAGATATAAGGAGAGCAGCCGGGAGCATTTTGTCAACGAATATGCATATCCCTTAAATACCATCGGGAAGAATGAGACCATGGCAAAGCTCCTCCTGAAAATGAAGGAGCATAACGTGATCGGCCTCGGCCGCTGGGGAGAGTGGCAGCACTTTAATTCCGACGTGGTTGTGGAAAGAGCCCTTAAGCTGGCAGAGGAGCTTGGCGCGTAATATACGGTTATCCACTGATCATAAGCCGGGATTATTTTATCATTTCCCGAAGCAGCTCAAGGGCCGCCTCTCCTTCAAAGTCCTTTATCAGTTCCTTGACTTTCCGTACATCTTCCCTATGTTCGGAAAGATCAAATTTTTCAAGTATCTGTAATGAGAACAGGGCGCCTTCATAATCAAAATCTTCGGTCATTTCCATGATCCTGCGGAGAGTTGACATCAGATCAGCTTCCGTGATCCGGCTTTTGCTGCTGTCTTCGGCTGCCGGTGCCTCTTCTTTTGCCTTCTCCAGGGCATCAAGCCCCCGGGCGAGCTCCTCATATTCTTTCAGGAATCCGGCGAGCTCATCCGCAACAGACCCGGATTCCCCGGTTTTTCCGTACCTTTCAAGCCGTGCGGCACCTGCTGATAAATGCATTGCCCCGATTATCGCAGCAGAGCTTTTAAGGGCATGTGCCTTTATCGTGAAATTTTCCAGATCATCCTTATCAGCATATTCTTTTAACAATGAGGAGGTGGAGCCAAACATTTTTCTGAAAGAAGCCACGGCGTCCAAAAGATTCTCCTCATCAATGCAGTTTTTGAGGGCAGCGTCATAATCTATCTCCGGAATGGAGCGAAAAGCCTCAAGCTCTTTCTCCGTGGAAGAAGTTGAAGCCGAAGTCCTGCTCCCGTTTTCCGGATTACCTGTGATCTTTTTCCCGGGGAGGTGCTTCATAATGGTTTTTTCCAATTCGGCGGATTCTACGGGTTTGGAAATATAATCATCAAAACCCTGCTTCAGGAGGTATTCCTTTGTGCCCGAAGTGGCATCCGCAGTAAGCACCACGCAGGGAGTATCTGTATTCTTATGATCCCGGTCTTTCCTTATCTTTTCGAGCACCTTAAGTCCATCCAGCTCCGGCATCTGTTTATCCAGGAAGATGATGTCATACTTGTTTTCCTTTATAAGCTCAAGGGCTTCCCGACCGCCGGTGGCAGTATCTATGCTTATCTCTGTCTTTTTTAACAGCCCCCGCATCACCACAAGATTCATTTCGGTGTCATCCACTATAAGAATATGGGCGTCCGGCGCGGTAAAGGCCTCTTTGTACTCCGAATCCATCCTGAAGGTCTCTCTTTTTGACCGGTCGAAGTCCCCCATTTCTTCCCAGGAATCTACTTTCTGGAGGACCTCGAAGGAAAAGACGGAACCTTTTCCGTATTCGCTGCTGACATTCAGGGTGGAATCCATCATCTTCAAAAGGCTGATCACTATGTTCAAACCAAGACCGGCCCCTTCAACGGAATAATTCCGTGCTTCCTCTATTCTTTCAAAGGGCTTGAAAAGCTTATCAAGATCTGATTCCTTAATGCCGATACCTGTGTCTGATACGCTTATTTTCAAAAGAATGCTGTCGTCACTCTTTTTTTCGTATGAAACCTCAAGGGTCACTGTTCCGGACAGGGTATATTTCACCGCGTTATTCAGCAGATTCAGGGCGCATTGCTTTACCCTGGTTTCATCTCCATTAAGGAAACGGGGAATGGATGGGTCGATCACGGTATTAAATAACAGTCCCTTAGCCTCTGCCCTTATACCCACGATATTGCAGAGATCATCAAGAGCGGAGGCCAGGTCATAATTCACAGGGATGATGTTTAGCTTCCCCGATTCGATGCGGGCTGTATCCAGAAGGTCATTGATAAGCCCCAGAAGGAGTCTGCCGGATTCCCGGATATTAGCGGCATACTTCTTTACCTCATCCTGTGCGGTTTCACGCAGTATCATTTCATCCATCCCAAGGATGGCATTAATGGGAGTCCGGATCTCATGGGAAACGTTGGACAGGAAATCAGTTTTAGCCCTGTTGGCCATTTCCGCTTCCTCGGCGCTATTTTTAAGATCCTTTGACATTTCCTTAAAAAAGGTGAACAGCCGGTATTCCAGCGGAACGATCCCGTTCTTTGCCGGTTTGTTTTGATCTGTCTTTATTTCCGCTGTTCCGGGATGCTGTTTTTTTGGCCCCTCCCTGAAAGCGATGGATAAAAGAGCACTGTTCAATTCTCCTCCCCCGGTCCCGTCACGAAGGATTTCGGCATAGCCGTACACATCTGCTGCTTCAGGGAATCCATCCGTAAAATACGCTGTCTCCCGGCTTTCCTCTTCTTTAAGGAGCAAAAGCCTGTTGACGCAGACAAAGAGAAGCTCTGCCTCCGGGTCAAATTCCATGAGATCTGCGCTGTCTGCCCTTGCACTTTCAAATATTGACTCCGGATCGCCATAGCTTAGCTGCAGGACATCGTCCTTTTCGAAGGGTATGCCGAACTGAAGCTGTCCCTTTACGGGACCCAGCATTCCGATCCTTGCGGTGATCCAGTTATTCTTGTGGACCACAAGGGGAAATTCACAGATGTTCAAAGGCTGAATCTCATCTTCTTCAAGGCCGAGATATCTCTTGTAGACATCTGAGGCGGGAAGCCCGTCAATGCTGTTCAGCACGAAGGGATTTTCCATATCCGTTATGGTCATCATCTTTCCCACAGGAGTCCATCCAAGGCTGTACTTAGCCGTTATATTCAGATCTTCCCCCTTGAAAGCCACCGCTACAAACCCGCCCCGGGATACCTCCGTATCCTCCGGGCTGTAGCAGAAAGTGGAAAACCCGGGATTGATGGTTGTTTTTATGCCGAAAAACGGGATGTCCTCATATCCCTTTGATGCCTCCTGCAGCAGGGGATCTACACTGAAGAAATACCATGGCGGAACAAGGTATACTCCTTTTACATTCTCTTCCGAATCCAGAAAGGCCCTGAGCTCTTTTCCGTATACCGTCTCCGGAAGGTCTTCTTTAGCCTTACTGAATAATGAGACTTCGGAGCGCTCAAAAAGCATTGCCGTAACCTGTATACAGCCTTCATGCCCCACATCACTGAGTATCACGTTTTTTTGGTTAAAGCTCATCCCCACAATATGGCAGTCATGGAACAGGGCAGCAGCCCGGCCGGAATAATCCTCCATACTGTTTTCATTCCAGATTTCCGCCCAGATAATGATGAGCCGGTCCCTGCACCGGTCATAGAGCGGTTCGGCCTTTATTTCGGCAGCGATCTTTTCTATTTCATCTTTATTGTCAGCTTTGAATGTTCTCTGGATCATATTACCCCCTAATAATCCAAAAACATATTATGTTTGCCTTATTTTAATGACAATCTTATAATAAGCACACGGAGAAATATTGGCAAGGAGGTTGAATAAGAAAGCAGCCTCAATCAGTAAAACACCCGGTCAAGCGGGAATTATGAAAGCATTTTCATATACTTCTGTTATCTTAGGAACCCCGCGTCCGAACTTTTATCAATTTTCTTGCCAATATGTCTTTATGTGCATATTATAGTAAACGAAATAGTGTTTTACTAATCCGGGCCCAAAGGGACGGGAATCAGATAAGGAGCGGCATCGCAGGATCATGAAAGAAATGCCACAGATAAATTTCAACATCAGCCTCTATGTACAACGCTCAAACCCTGTTATTTACAGGGATCTGAGCATTTCAGGGGACATGAGGGCAAAAGATCTTACGGCTCTGTCCCTTATTTCCCTTGGAGCAGAGCCTGACAGTGGAAGACTGTTTATAGGAGAAGCGGAGATAAAGGACGGAAGGCTGAAAGACATCCTTAAAGAAGGTGATAACCTTAAGCTGTTACCGGAGGATCCGGAGGGAAAAGGAAGAAAGGGAAAACTCATATGCCATCTGCATGTAAACGGCACCAGTAAGGAAAGCGCAAACTCACTGCCATACATTACAATGGCGGCCGGCGCTTATCTGCCGGAAGCTGCGTGGGATATAAAGGAGATCAACCATATTCTTCTGGAAGCAGGAATACAAGGTGAATATATTGCGGAGAACGGCATGTTCTATTCCTCAAAGGCGCTTCTCTATTCTGAAAAAAAGACGGATAACAGCATAAGGAAGTATTTTGCCCCCGGAACGGAACGGAAGGAATTGCAGCCCGGTATAAGCATGCCAATGAGCCTTATGCTGGATAAGTTAAAGCTGAATGAACTTAAGGCGTGGATGGATCACCTTGAAATATATACCTCGGGAAACAGGAAAGCAGATCGTATAGCAGCTGTGTGCCACAGAATTGACGGAAGAACGATAGAAAGTGTCTTCAGGGACATGGGGCTTTCGGAATTCAATAATTTCAGAAGCTATGTGCTGTACGGGAAGATAGATGGAAATAATAAAACACTGAGTTCTCAGTATTATAGCTATGATGCGGATACAAAGACTATTCCCATTACAAAGCAGAATTTGCTTGATGCAACAGAAACTGCAAATAGAGATGAAACATTTACATTAAGTGATTTTACAATTCACTATGAGACAGTAGGAGACTCTTATTACAAGGATGATGAGAAACATACCTATAGTCAGAAGGGAACTATTGAAGTA
>JAFVEU010000139.1 GCA_017475845.1 Lachnospiraceae bacterium
ACCACGCTTCCGGCTCCGATCTTGGTGTTCTCTCCTATGGTAAAGGATCCCAAAACCTTGGCTCCTACGGACACCATTACATTGTCCTTCAGGGTGGGATGCCTCTTTCCCTTCTCCTTACCCGTACCTCCCAGGGTAACTCCCTGATAAAGGGTCACGTTATTGCCGATCTCCGTGGTCTCTCCCACCACCACTCCCGAGCCGTGGTCGATGAAAAAGCCCTTTCCGATCTTCGCTCCGGGATGTATCTCTATCCCCGTGCGGTTCCTCGCTATCTGGGATATGAGTCTTGCGATGAAATAATGCTTTTTTTCATAAAAGACATGGGCCACCCTGTAGGCAAGCACAGCCCAGAAGCTCGCATATAAAAAGACCTCCCACTTATTGTGGATGGCGGGGTCTCTTTCACGGACCACCTTTATCTCCTCTTCTATGTATTTCCTTATGAAATTAACATCCTTTTTTGCAGCAGTTAAAGCATCCATAATCCATTTCCCCTGCTCTGGTAAGGAGGCATACCGCTTCGGCGGCTATCCCTTTGCCCTCGCCCGTGAAACCCATTCCTTCTTCGGTGGTGGCCTTGATATTCACCTGATCCCTGTCAAGCCCCAGCACCTCCGCCACGTTTTCACACATCTTCTCAATATAGGGCCTCATTTTCGGCCTCTCCGCGATAATAGTGGCATCTATATTGCAGATATAGTATCTCTCTTCGTCTATAAGCTCTCCCGTCTTCCGGAGAAGCTCCATGGAATCCGCGCCCTTAAACCTTTCGTCCGTATCCGGGAAATGGAGTCCTATGTCCCCCAGTGCAGCAGCTCCCAGCAGTGCATCCATGATGGCATGGAGCAGTACATCGGCGTCCGAATGGCCGAGAAGCCCTTTTTCAAAGGGGATATTTACCCCGCCAATGATAAGGGGCCTTCCCTCCTTAAGAGCGTGAACATCATAACCTTTTCCTATCCTCATATACCCTCTATCCTGCTCTTTAATGTAAGTATCCGGCTTACGGAAGCGTTTATCCTGTCCTCTCCTATCTCTCCGGACTGAACCGCGGATAACACCGCATTATAGGCTCCCTCAAAGTCCCCGGGGAGAAGGAGCATGTCCACTCCCGCCTTCAATGCGTTGACAGCAGCTTCACCGCTTTCATAGCGGCTTTTTACCGCCCGGGCTTCAAGAGCGTCGGTAATGATGACCCCGTTATATTTAAGCTCTCCTCTCAGATAATCCGTGATCATCATGACAGACATGGATGCAGGCGTATCGTCGCCAGTGATCTGAGGGTAGGAAGCGTGTCCCGCCATTATCATCATTTCAGATCCTGACTTTACAGCGTCGGTAAAGGGTAAAAGGTCATTGCTTATAAGCTCCTCCGTGGAAACCTCTATGCTGACCTTTTCAAGATCCGTATTGGCGGAAGCTCTTCCCAGGCCGGGAAAATGCTTGTAGCATGCTATGACGCCTTCGCTGTTCAGGCCTTCCGTATACTTTCCCGCCATATCCGAGACCAGGGAGGGGTCACTTCCGAAGGACCTGTCTCCCGGGGAGGGAGCGTTTCCTTCCTTTACATCGGCGACCGGTGCAAGATCCACATTGAAGCCCAGCTCCTTAAGATAATGTCCTATATGGCTGCCGGCCTCCCGGGCCTTATCACTGTCAGCCCCCGAGCCGATATGCTCCATGGTGTCTGTATTTTCAACGGCAAATTCCGGATTTGAAGCGATCCTCGTAACGCTTCCCCCTCTTCATCAACTGCCAGAAAAAGAGGGATGCCGCCGTTTTCCTTTGCAAATTCTGCGGTATTTTTCAATAATGCCGAGGTTTGATCCGGATCGATCAGATTCTTTGAGAAATAGATAATGCCGCCCACATGGTATTTTTCCAGAGCCGCCTTTGTGGCGTCCCCGCCCTTTGTTACGGTATCCACCATGGTCAGCTGCTCCGGTCTTACGAAAAAGAGCTGAGAAACCTTATCCTCCAGGCTCATGCCGGCGATGATATCCTCTATCTCCAGTGCACTGGCCGTTCTTTCGTCATTCTTTACCACTTCTTCGTACTGCTCCTCTATATCGGTCCCGGGAAGCGGTTCGGCCTGAGGCTCAGCCTCTTTATCCGGAGGTGCCGCAAGTCCGGAGGCTGTTATCTCCACTGTAGCCTCCGTGCTTTCCTCCGTGCCCTCTTTAGCGGCAGTGCCTATGCCGGTGCTTTTCTTTAACGCCGCCACAGCGGTAAAGATCCCGATAAACAGAAGAAAAAGCAGAGCGGAAAGCAGGACCGCAGAAGTTATTATGGCTGCAAGCCTTTTCCTTACTATCCTTTTATGCTTATCCTGATCTCTGCTCAATATTTATCATCCCTTATTCCTGAACCAGATAGAGATACATTACATTCTGCCCGTTCTCCTGGGTCGAGTCGTCCATTACATAGCCGTAGCGGAAGCGGGCCTTCTCCGTAAGCTTTTCCACCTTGTTGCACCTTAGACCTTCAAGGGAAGAGCCGTCCTTGAACATGATGTCCACGAAATAGTCGCACATAAGGTCATGTTCGTTCTTTCTGGTGGTCTTTATCATGAAGTTCTTAAAGGCCACATAGTTTTCTTCGCCGTTATCCCAGAATTCCTTTATGTCCTTAATGGTCTCCACCACATATTTAACATCCTTTTCCGGTCTGGTACCGTCACCCATGGTATCAAAATAGTCCTGTTCGGGATCAAAGCCCTGCATGTTAAGCTTCTTTAACGGATCATCCGGTTCCGAGGGAGCGGCCTCTGTGGAAGCCTCCTCGGTGGAAGCTGCCTCGGTTGCTGCTTCCTTTACTTCTGTTTCCTTTGCCGTTGTTTCCTTTGCCGCTGTTTCGGCAGGAGGAGCCTGGGGGGCAGGTGCGGCAGCCACCGGGGCTGCGTCAGCAGAAACCGCTGCTGACGAAACACTGTCATTTCCCGCGTTTTTCATATCTTCATTTAGCAAGCTCTTCAGTGTGAAGACAAATATCAGCGCCAAACATGCAAATACGACTATTCCTGCTACTACTTTTCCAACACTCATGATCTGAAACGACTCTCCTTGATATCCTGATATTTACTGCGTTCAAAAGCTACTCTGACAGTACCGCGATCTTTGATACCTCATAATCCAGTATCTCCACCGTCTCCCTTGTCCTGTCGGCTTCTTCCACAATGCTTGCGGACTTATTTCTTATATTCTCCGTGTTGAGAGCTATCATATTTGTGCTCTCCGCTCCCGCCTGGGAAGCATCGTTTATCCCGTCTATGCTCGATAAGATACCCATGATACCGGAATGGAGCTCCGATGCGGTATCGGAGAAACCGGAAACCAGGGAATCCATATAACGGACATCCTTGCCGTACTGTTCCGTGGTCTCGCTGAAATCCTTAAGCATTTCAGCCACATCCGTTTCCACAAAGGACAGAAGCTTTTCCGAATCCTCGGACAGATTCCCAACGGACCCGGTCACCGCCTGGGTCACGTTCTGGATCTTAACCACGGCTTCCTTGCTCTGCTCTGCCAGATTCCTTATCTCTTCCGCCACTACCGCAAAGCCTCTTCCGGCCTCTCCCGCGCTGGCCGCCTCTATGGCCGCGTTCAGTGCCAGAAGATTGGTCTCGTTGGTTATGGCCATGATGGACTCCGTAAGTACCCCTATCTCGCTGACTACCTTTGCATCCTCCAGAGCCTTTGACAGTCTTCCGCTTATCTCACTGCTAAGCATCCGGACATTTTTCTGACGCTCATTGGTCTCTTCCGCTGTCTGCACGGAGCGGTCATAGATCAGCTTGACCTCCCTGGCTCCTTCCTCGGCCCTTTTAGCCATATCCTCGGTAGAAGCCCTTATGAGCTCCGAGGTATCCTTTATATCTGCGGCGGAAGCGGCAGTCTCATCCATTCCCGAGGCAAGTGCCCCTGCCGAAGCGGAAACATCCTGTATGCTGTCATTGAGCTCACAGACACTCTCATTTATGCTCTCCACCGCTTCCTCTATATCGTCAGCCTGCTTCTTAACGGCTCCGATAAGGGCGCCTACGCTCAGCTTCATTTCCTTTAGGCTGCTGCCCAGATTTCCGAAGTCATCCTGTCTCTCTTTAAGTTCCTCGGGAAGATCCTGGGTAAAATTACCCGTGGACATCCTCTCTATATAGTCTATGCTGATCCTCATTGCCTTACTGATATTTGCGGTAATAAAGACAGCTGCAAGTATCTGCAGGATGATAAGGACTATCCCGGTGATCACGGAAACGGTATCGTCGGCATCGGTGACATCCATGATAACAAGGATAACAGCACTCAACGCACCTAAAATACTAAGTATTATCAGTTTTACTCGAATAGGAAGCTGATCCATAGTCCCCTCCTCCGCGATCAGGCCACTACAATGAAATTACATTTTAGCATATATACGGGCTTTTGGGAACTATCAGAGATATGCACTTTCGATCTTAAGGACCCTTTTATAAAGAAATTCATTGGCTGGTACGGGTATGCCCCACTTCCTTCCCAGATCCTTTACCACACCGGCAAACATTTCCACTTCGGATCTTTTCTTGTCCAGCCGGTCCTGGCTCATGGAGGGAAAGGCATTGGGGTCCATTCCTTCCAGAAGCTCCAGATAATACATGAGATCATCTTCGGTAAGGAGAACTCTCTCCGCTCTTGCCACCAGCATGACCTCCCTCATGGCACTTATCATCACCATCCTGGCTTCGCTTCCCTCCGAAAGGGCTCCCCCGTATCCGGTACCGAATACCATGCAGGTCTGATTCACGCCGCAGTTCAGCATAAACTTTCCCCACATGCTTTTTAAGATATCATTTTCCACACTGTAGGGGACATGTACGGTCTCGAAAAACTCCTCCAGCCTTTCAAGCCTTTCGGACATTTCCCTTTTTGTGATCCCGATCAGGATCTCTCCGGTCTTAGAACAGGTCACTTCCGTTCCGTGATGCGTGGCCTCCATTCCCTGTGCCACGGCGTAGACTATCCTGTCGGCACCGTATCTTTCCGCGATGGTCTCTTCGCTGTCGATCCCGTTCATGAGAGAGATTATGGTGCTCCTCTTTCCCACGGAGGTGGAAATGGTGTCCAGCGCTCCGGGCAGATCGTCATACTTCACCGCGACTATCACCAGATCGGCGGCAAAGGCATTTTCCGGAGGAGAGAGCCTGAAATTCACCCTTTCGGAATTTACATGGAACTCCTCCTTCCTATGGATCTCATATCTCTCTTTATCCATGACAAAGGTAACCCTGTCATAACCTGCGTGATCAGCGATGATCTTTCCGAAGGTCATGCCCAGGGCACCCATGCCGATGATATTTACGGTCTCGATCTTTTTCATAATTTCCAGCAGTCTTTAAGGGCTACCTTTTTGCCGTTTAAGATGCAGTATCCTTCCGTAGGTTCCTCATGAACTATATAACGGGGTACCCTCTCTCCGTGGTCATGGCCGTACTGTCCTTCACAGGTGATGTCCTTTGACTTCGGGATCCTGTGACCGTCACCGGCAACCGTGGGTTTATATGCCGGTTTAGCCGGCTTGACGGGCGGTGTGGAGGGTTTGTTTATGGTGGTGGGATGCATCCCCGGCCTTGATTTTAAGTTCTTCCTGCTCTTTACCGCTATGACACAGACGATAATGACCCAGAAGACGACCATTATAAGTGCTTCCATTATTTAAGGATCTCCTTGAATCCCGCTGCCAGTCCCGCGAATTTCTGTATCTCGCTGGGAATGATTATCTTTGTGGCCTGTCCGTCAGCAGCAGCCTGGAAAGCTTCCAGGGACTTGATCTTTATTACGGACTCGTCGGCTCCCGCTTCCTTTATCATGCGGATACCGTCTGCATTGGCCTGCTGTATGTTCCTTATGGCTTCAGCCTTACCTTCGGCTTCCTTTATCTCCTTTTCCCTCTCAGCCTCTGCGGCGAGGATGGTAGCCATCTTCTTTGCTTCGGCTTCCAGTACTGCGGATTCCTTGTTACCCTGGGCTGTGAGGATCATGGACTGCTTCTCACCTTCTGCGGTAAGGATCACCGCCCTCTTCTCTCTTTCAGCCTTCATCTGCTTCTCCATGGCTTCCTGAATGGCCTTGGGAGGAGTGATGTTCTTTAATTCAACCCTGTTCACCTTGATCCCCCAGGGATCGGTGGCCTCATCAATGGCGGTGAGCATCTTGGAATTAATGGTCTCCCTGGAAGTCAGAGTGTCATCCAACGTCATGTCACCGATGATGTTACGAAGGGTGGTGGCTGTCAGATTCTCCATAGCCATAATGGCATTTTCAACACCGTAGGTATAGGCCTTGGGATCCCTTATCATGAAGTAGACAACGGAGTCTATCATCATTGTTACATTATCCTTTGTGATAACGGGCTGGGGAGCAAAATCCGCAACCTGCTCCTTTAAGGTCACCTTCCTTGCCACTCTGTCGATGAAGGGGATAAGTATGTGGGGTCCCGCCCCCAGGGTCGCGCAGTATCTTCCAAGCCTCTCTATTATGTAGGCGTGGGCCTGAGGCACGATCTTGATATTTAAGATCAGTATCAGAAGTATTATCGCGATCAGAATAAGCAGTACCATGGTTTTAATTCTCCTTTTTTCTTTATTAGCTGTGTTATCGGCTTCCTGTCCAGCAAAAAACCGTAAAGCCCTTATAAAAGTTCCCCGTCCGGGTTGGCTGTCTCCCCCTCTTCCTTTACCGGAGAGAGCTTTTCCAGGAAGGATTCATACATTGAAAGAAGGACGGGGGTCTTTTCCTTTATGTATCCTTCATCAAAGCTGTCCTCGTTGCTTGCTTCCTCAAGGGTCCGGGCAAGCTCGGAAAGCTCCTTTGCTCCTATCAGCCTTGCGGAGCTCTTTAGGGAATGAACCTTGATATTATAATCCTTTCTGTTCCCCTCTTCAAAGTATCCTTTAATACTATCATAATTCTCACGGATATTGTCATAAAACAGCCCCAGGGCGATGAGGTAATATTCTTCGGTACCGCAGTTTATCATTCCCTCTTCCGTGTCAATATCCTTTAGCTTAAGGAGCCATTCCGGAAGGTCATACTCCGGAGACAGGCTTTCTTCCTCCGGCTCCGTCCCGGCCTTATTTATCTTTTCACCCGGCAGGTATTTAAGCAGCATCTTCTCCAGCTTATCACTGTCCACCGGCTTCGTTAGATAGTCGGTAAATCCCGCCTTCAGATACTCTTCCCTGGCTCCGCTTATGGCATTTGCGGTAAGGGCGATGACAGGAGTTTCCATACACTTATTCCCGTCATCTCCCATCTCCTTCATCTTTGCGAAGGTCTCCATGCCGTCCATTTCAGGCATTCTGTGATCCAGGAAAATGATATCATATTCCGTCGATGCCACCATCTTAAGACATTCGAACCCGCTCTGCGCCGTATCCACCCGGATCCTTGTCTGCTTAAGGAGATTCTTTATTACGGAGAGATTCATTTCCGTATCGTCCACCACAAGGATCCTGGCATCCGGAGCATGGAAGGATTCCCTGTATCTCTCCCTCTGTTCCAGGGTCTTCTTATAGGTCTCCTCTATATCCCCTATGGGATCTTCCTTTACTATGCCCTGCTTAAGCTTAAAGCTGAATTCGGATCCTTCGCCGTATACGCTTTCCACCTCAAGTACGCTCCCCATCATGGAGAGCAGGCTCTGGGTTATGTTCATGCCGAGGCCCGTTCCCTCTATGGTGCGGTTTCTCTTTTCCTCGATACGTTCAAAGGCCTTGAAGAGCTTTTCCTGATCCTCTTCCTTTATCCCTATACCGGTATCCTTTACGGAGACATAAAGCTCAAGCTCGCTGTCCCCTGTCTTTTCGTAATCCATGGTAAGGGTGACGCTGCCTTTTTCCGTATACTTCACCGCATTTGTCAGGATATTGGTGATTATCTGCTTAAGCCTTATCTCGTCACCGTGCAGGAGGTGGGGGATATTCTCATTAATGCGGAGTATGAGCTCCAGCTTCTTGTCCTCGGCCCTGACCCTTATCATATTGACGAGATCGTTTATGACACTGGCAAGCTCATAATCCACAGGGATTATCTCAAGCTTTCCCGCTTCTATCTTGGAGAAATCAAGTATGTCATTTACTAATCCCAGAAGAGTCCTGCCGGCATTCTGTATATCTCCCGCATAACCCTTTATGGTTTCATCTTCGGATTCCCTTAAGATCATTTCATCCATGCCGAGGACAGCGGTAATGGGAGTTCTCAGTTCATGGGACATGTTTGACAGGAAGGCGGACTTGGCATTATTGGATGCTCTTTCAACCTCCAGATCCCGTTTCAGCTCGTTCTCCTTCTTCAGCCGCTCCACATAGTCCCCGAAATCATCCACCATCTTTTCAAAGGCG
>JAFVEU010000140.1 GCA_017475845.1 Lachnospiraceae bacterium
CAGGGAGCGGCACCCTCGAAATGATCGGTTTTCGAAATGATGGGTGCCTAATATCGAGTTCCGAACAGTCCCGGATATGTCAGGGTCGGGAAAGGTCAAATGATTGATCTTAGATTGTACTCCATAAAATATACAAAAAATCCTCGGGGGATATAATTTGGGTATTATTACTAAGGGTCGAGGGAAAGTGAGTCGGCCTTTAAGAACATACTAAGTATGAGCTTTTGCCCGGAGATGATAAGTTTAATATAGAACTTGTGCAAAATCAGATTGAATATGATGTTCCATGGCTGGATTTTAATATAACGGATAAGAACGGGACATCCATTCATGATATCCAAGAAAAAGTACAAGACCAAGCTGAAAGTGAGCTGAAACCATGATCATTCCGGACAGTCACGCGTTTATCTCAGCAAACGTCTGAAGTCATGAAATATAACACCCGGCAGAGAACCGCCCAATAAGCGGAACCCTGCCGGGTGTTTTCATTCTGTGAGTACATCCCTGTTATTTATTCCGGTACATGTGTTATCCGGCTAAAGGATCAGGGCTCGCCGTCCGGTACATATGTTATCCGGCTAAAGGATCAGGGCTCGCCGTCCGGTACATGTGTTTATCCGCCTGAAGTATCATGCATCGCCGTTATGGTCCTTAAGATAGGCCAGGAATTCGTTCTCGGGTATGGGCTTTGAATAGTAGAAGCCCTGAATGAACTCAACTCCCATATCCTTCATGACCTTTACCTGTTCCTCGGTCTCGATGCCTTCGGCAACCACTCCCATGTTCATCTTATGAAGGATATCCACCATGCCGGTGAGCACATGCTTGGTCTTCTCATTATTAAAGAACTCACGTGTAAAGTTATAGTCGAATTTGATGTTCTGTACGGGCATATTTACGAAGTAATCGATGTTGGAGCGGCCTGTGCCGAAATCATCCAGTGAAAAAGACACGCCCTTTTCGATGAGCCTGTTCATGTTAAGGAGCATTATCTCCCGGCTCTGGGCCGCAGCGGTCTCCGTTATCTCAAGGTTGATCCGCCGGGGATTGATATGGTATCTGTCAATATTCTTCATAACAAAGCCCGTGGGATTTTCATGATCGAACTGGGCTGCGGAGACATTGACATGGACCTGCCGGAGACCGTATTTTTCCGCTTCGCCCTTTGAGAGGAAAAGACAGACCTTTTCAAATACCCTTATTCCCAGAGAAATGATCTGTCCGGTCTCTTCGGCAATGGGGATAAACCTGCCGGGAGGGACGATCTCACCGTTCTTAAGCCTTATACGGACAAGGGCCTCTGCCTCATCAAAGCAGTCTTTTTTCACATTATAGAAGGGCTGATAGAATACCTCCACCCTGTCATTTTTCAGGGCATCATCTATCAGTACCTTGATATTGTTCTGTTCCCTTAATTCCATTACCAGATCTTCATTTGCCACCAGGATCTCCTGCTCGGACTCCAGATAGGTATGGAGAAAACGGAAAAACTCGTCGGGACCGCTCATTATGAGGCTGTCGGGTATCAGAAGATAGGTGCCCTTTGCGGGCAGATCGGTGACGTTGTCCTTCTGCATCTTGATGTTGGCGGCTCTTTCATACATACGGTTCTTATCGTCGTAGAGCACGCAGAAGGTGTCATCGTCTATACGGAAGGCAGGCTCCGGACCCAGCCTGACCAGGGCCCGGGCGGTACGCATGACGGCGGACTGTTCGATATTGTAATCCACATAAGCGGTGAGATAGTGGATCTTTGCGGCAAACATGGAAAAGCTCTTTCCGAACCTGTATTTATCGTGTACATAGACAGAAAGGGCGTTGGTGGTGAAGAGACCGGTGGAGCCGTCCAGGAATTCGCTGGGGTTTTCCAGCTGTATATAGAGGATCACCATGCCGAAGGATGATGCGAAGCCCACCAGCAGGAGCTCAGGCTCGATAAACTGGATAACAGCGGCTAAAAGCCATATCCCCTGCCAGAGGAGCATGGCGATAAACCTTCTTCCAGGCATCTTTAATCTGTAGATCAGGGTAATGCTTATGGTTGTAATGATATAAACAACGGAAAGGGCATAAGCCACGGCGGTGGAGGGACCGAAGGAGTATACCACCCGGCCCGAGGCTGTAAAATCAATGGGGAGAAGCAGCATCAGCACTTCCCCAAGAGCGAATATCCCGTGAAAGAAGATCCGTACCGCTTTTGCCCAGGCTTTTTCTCTCGGAAGGAGACCTGTGGAGACATAAACATAACCCAAATAGCCCTGCAATACCAGCAGCATGATATAAAACTTGCATACTATACGGGTGATACCGGAATTAAAGCCGTTGTGTACGGACATATTGATAAGTACGATGGAAAGGATGTCAAAGGCCAGGCAGACAAAGCACGCGATAACAGCACTCTGAAAGAGCTTGCGGTTCATAAGGTCAAGTCTTTTTTCACGGAAGAACATGACGAAAATGGTAAATATGATAAAAAGTGCACAGCACTGAAGTTCTATGTTCATTTAAGCCTTATCGTCCTTTTGCCTCTCCCGGCGCTTATGCCGGAAGGAGTCGTTATCGAGATATTATACTCCATAACAGCAGATATTTTCAAGGACGGACCCCGGGAGGCGGGAGACAGCCTCTTAAGGGTCATCACTTTGCAAAATGATGAATAAAGGGCGGAATAATCGGCTGTTTTTTGTAGAAAAATATTACTTACATTTTAATTTTAATAGTGTTAGAATAATGAACGCACAGCTGAAAAAAGGGGCAAAATGACAATAACGGTTGTTGTCTTTTCCCTCATCCCAAAGAAAGGAGCTCTCATGTATAAAACCGGAGATTATGTTGTTCACAAAGTAGATGGGTTATGTAAGATAACCGATATATCAGTTCTTGATATTCCCGACATGGATAACACAAAGAAGTACTATTATCTGATACCCACCGAGTCACCTGCCAGTAAGATCTATGTTGCTGTCGGAACAGGAGAGGCTTCTTTAAGGGATCCTCTTACGGAGGAGGAAGCCCTGGATGTTATAGATTCTTATCCTGATCTGGATGAGATTTCCGTTGAAAATGAAAAGAACCGCCAGAACGCTTATTCCGCAGCTCTTGTCCAGAATGATGCGAAAGAGCTGATGCGCCTTATAAAGACCACACTGACCAGAAAAAACGAGCGGCTGAAGAAGGGCCGCACCGCCACCACGGTGGATGAGCACTTCCTTAAATCCGCCGAGCACGCTCTTTACGGCGAGCTTGCCTATGCTTTGGGCATCGAAGGCGGAAACATGGTGGAATTCATCAAGGCCAGGATCTCAAAATAAAAAAGGCGGCAGCAGCCGTCCGGGATCCGAAGGGTTTCGAAAAGATACAGGCGGTATTCATAAAGACATAAAACAGGGCAGGAAACGAAAGCTTCCTGCCCTTTGATCATTTCTTTGAATGCCTGTCCACCAGTTCGGAATAGAATTCAAGATACCTGATCAGCCGCTCTTTTTCGGCCTTGTCGTCTGATTCCAGGATATGGACCAGGTTTTCCGGCATTTTGTTCAAAAGATCGTCATAGTATCTGCCGTTTACAAGATAATCCAGACTGCAGTTCAGGATGCGGCTAGTCTCCGCCAGCTTATATAAAGACAGGGAAGCACAGTCCCTTTCCACATGGCTTATATGCTTCGGGCTTACATCAAGCTTATTTGCCAGAGCCTCCTGCGTCATTTTCCGCGATCGCCTGAGAGAGGCGATCCTTTCCCCGATACCGGGAATCTTTTTGTCCTTCATGTTCACTCCAACCCCTCACATAGTTAAGATAAAAAAATAAAGATTGATAATAAACTACATAAAAGGTTTGAAAATTTATTGAAGGAAACATGAAAGGTTCAGCTCTGCTTCAGAAAATCCAGATCAGCGGCGGCAGGGTATCCGTAAGCACTTTCCGCACTGTTTACCGCGCAGAGGATCGCTTCACTCATGACCTCTGCTGCAAGCATCCCGGTGAGATCCCTGTCAGCAGCCACCTTTCCCACGGATACCGCATAAATACTGTCTCCGTCGGCAGAGGTGTGTACCGGGTTTATGGATCTGGCAAAGCCGTCGTGAGCCATGCCTGCGATCTTGCACAGAGCCGGTTTGTTAAAGCCGGCATTGGTGATGACTATGCCTATGGTGGTGTTGCCGGTAAATTTATTTTCAATAACATCAGTTACCTTTGACATGAAGTCGAGGGTACTGCGGAAACCGTTTTTTTCCTCATTAAGAAGACCGGCTGCCTTTTTCCCGGTTTTATGGTCAAACACATCCCCCAGGGCGTTTAAGATCACAACGGCGCCGATCTTAAGTTCTCCTATCTGAATGGCATGACTTCCTATACCTGTTTTCATGCAATATTCCATGCCGCAGGCCTTTCCCACGGTGGCTCCCGTTCCACCGCCGTAATTGCCGTCCCTGTAATTGGGAGCTTCAAAAGCGGCTTTAGCGGCAGCGTAGCCCATTTCTGCATCGGGCCTTACCTTCATATCCCCCACCGTAAGGTCGAAGATATCCGACTGTACCACAAGGGGAACCTTTGTTATACCCACATCAAATCCGATATCATGTTCCTCAAGGTATTCCATGACACCGTTGGCTGCCCCCAGACCGAAGGCGCTGCCTCCTCCGAGAAGGATCCCGTGGATGTATTCCGCTGCCATAAGGGGGTTTAATAACTGGGAATCCCTGGAGGCCGGGCCTCCGCCCCTTACATCCAGTCCTGCTGCCATTCCTTTTTCACTGATAAATACCGTGCATCCCGTGGCCGCATCCCTGTTTTCGCTCTGGCCGATCCTTATCCCCTCTATATCCTTTATTGATATGATCTTTTTCTCCATTATCCGCCGCTTCCGCTCCTTTCTTCACGCCTGATCCCGCCGTTTCTTCAGCGGTTTAATTGAATTATAACTATTGTTCCGGAAACTGCAAGCTCTGTACCTGTTAACCCCTGTGAAAGAAATGCGGTGACCTGCTGTGAGAAAAGGATCAAAGAAGTGACTCCCCGTTACAGACGTTGAAAAAGACGCGACAAAAAGACCCGGATAAGTGTTTCAGATTAAAATAAGTTAAAAGGAAACAACTGGGCGAACGCCCGGATGCCGGTAAAGTGACCGCCATTTCTTTCACGGGGAGAATACTATAATGTAATCTTATCCTTGTCAAGCGGAAAGTAGACTATTTTCTCTAACTGACAGGTACATTTTTCGGTGAAACTACAGCTCTTCGGTGAGATTTGATCAAAATCCGTGTTTTTGAGGTCTGTTCTATGACTTTGATCTTCATCCCGGACAAATAAACTCACCTTTCTTTTTTATACAGATAAGGACAGATAAGGACAGATAAGCTCATCCCGGCCATTCATCGTATCATTTGCCCCCATAGGGGAAAAATGGTAAAATAGTTTAATCTGTCGGCACTTTATCGGAGGCCGTCGTGGTATGGGGCTTTGGCGCATGATGCCGTTCCGGAGAGGAAAGAAGCGGTATTGATACGGCG
>JAFVEU010000141.1 GCA_017475845.1 Lachnospiraceae bacterium
GGTATGCTCTATCTCATATCTTTCATTGGCACGCTTTTCCTTTGCGAGGCGCTCTTCCTCCGCCGCCTTTTCCTTTGCGAGACGCTCTTCCTCCGCCGCCTTTTCCTTTTCCTGCTGCTTCTTTACAGTCTGTTCTTTTTCGGATTCGGATATTATGTTGTTCTGTTTCTTGAATTCCTCAATGGAGACCTCCTGATCCTTCGCAAGTTCCTTCTCCCACTGAGCCCTCTGTTCCCGGGCTTTCTCACGTCTTTCCGCCTCTTCCTCCTTTTCAGCCATGGATCTCTGTCCGTTCACTTCAACGGAATCCACCTCGTCAAGCTCCATATCGTAGCTCATATCGAGATCCACCCTGGCATCATTGATCTCTTCATTTGAAAACAGCCCTATATCTTGATTGTATGAAAGCAGCCTGGCTTCGGCACTTACATTCTCTCTGTCACCGTAAACATATTCCTTTAACTCCTGAGCAAGCTTTAACTCCTTATCAAGCTCGTCAAGGCGCTCCTTATCCGGATCCTTGCTGCGTTTAAGGGCAACACGTTCTGCCTTGAGCTTTGCGTAAAGGGCAGAGACCTTCCGTATCTCATTTCCCTTCGTCTCATAAAGGGCTTTCCGCTTCTTATCCTTCTCGTACTGAGCCTTAACTCCGATGGTTTCATCCTCAAACTGCATCTGGGCCAAAGGCTCCATCATGGTGATCTGCTTTGCTCCCCAGGCGGCCCTTGATTCCTTTGTCTTCCTCTCTTCGGGAGTTATTTCCGAATCCTTCCCTGCATCCGTCACGCCGTAAACCCTGACATACATCGCCATTGTAGCGGAAAGAGTGCTCAGGGTCTCACTGTCCACAAAGGTCTGTCTTAAATGATCCCTCTCTTCTTCGGTAAAAACATCGCTCTCAAAGAAATCCGGAAATTCCGAAAGTATATTCTGGAAACCGTGGACCTTTTCAAGGAGATCATGCAGCTCAAGGTAATGCTCCTTCATATAATCAAAGGAGATCATCTCGGGAGTGATCTTTACATTCAAGAACTCCTTTGCGATCCGGAACAGCACCTTATTCCGTCTCTTCACGTCCCCGGAAATATAATCATCTATCATACGGGCGTTGAATTCCCTGTCTTTAACGGAATCCGGATGTGTGCTGCCGTTCTTATCGGTTTTTACGGGTCTTAAGAAGAGCTTGAAGCTCCGGAGATCCGTACCCAGGTCGGAATCACTTCCGAGAGCCTTTTTCCATTTCTCAGCCTGCTCCTTTGTAACCCTCCTGTCCAGATCCTTATTAAAGTTCTTAAGCCCCAGCCTGATATTAAGCTCTTTATCACCATACCCGGGGAAATAGGAGAGCATTTCCTTTCTTTCCTCTTCCAGCTCCTCTGCAGCGCCGCCGGATTTCTTAATGATCTCCAGTTCTTTATCGTATTCTGCCTTATAATCCTTATCAGCATGCATCTGTTCCCCGACCACCAGCTGGGAGAGAGTAGCGATGGCTTCAGGAATGTCAACAGTCACCTCCCTACCGCTGAGCCCCGTGGATCTTGTTTCGAACCCCAGGCTTTTCCTGCTGTAACGAGCCAGTACCTTCTTCGTTTCAGGGGTCAGATCATCCTTATTAAGCTGCATATAATCCCCGTAGACATTACCCACAAGACTGAACATCTTTTCGGAAGAGATCTTCTCATCCTTAAGAAGGATCATTCTGGGATCCTGACCTCCCACATTGTTATACTTACTGTATAATTCCTCGGAAACCTTTGAAAATGCGATAATATGATCGTATTCCTCATCCTTCAGGGATACGTCATAATTGTTTAAGATATTCAGGAAAAAGCTCTTCACAAAACCAATGGCGAGAAGAGCTTTGTTATCCCAGAATTCCGGACTGTCGAGATCCGGCTCCCCTTTTAAGTCCATGGCATTCAGCTTATCCCCGGTTATTGAAAGGATACGGTTTAGGATCGGCTTCGCGCCCTTTTCTATGATAAGGTTCTTCACCTCCGTTGTTGTTTGAGCACCGGGTTTATATGCGCACGCGAGGTACATGTAGGTCAGATCCCCGCCGTCACCCTCTTTCTCTATATCCCTAAAGCTTCCGTTCAGGCATCCGAATATCCTGTCCTCATGATGGACAAGGCCGTATTCCGCAGCAAGAGTGTCGCCTTCTTTCATTGCGGCTTCTTTCCTCTTCCGGATCCCGTCGTTCTTTATCTCCACCGCCTTATTTCTTTCGCTTTCCTTCCTGTATCTCCGGAATTCTTTTGAATAATCGGCAAGGGAATGCTCCTCATATACAGCCTCTTTTTTGATCTCGGCCTCGAGCTTTGCGATCTCAGCTTCAAGCCCTGAAGTATCTGCCTTGGCTGCGCCCTTTTTGCTCTTTTTCCCCTTTTCCTTCGTACCTGCCTGTTTTGCTTTCTTCAGCTGTTCTTTAAGGGATTTAAGGTTCTTTTCCTTCCCGGAGATCTTTTCCAGCACGAGAGAGTCATTTATGAAGTCAGCGGACATCTTGAAATCGATGATCTCCACCAGGTCGGTATGCTTTTCGGCCAGGAAGAATTCTGCGGTCTCTGCCGGAAGCCGCTTTACCTCTCCTGTAAGGAAGCTTATGAAGCTTCTGTAATTATCCACGTGCTTCGAAGCAAGGAGGACTCTGGAATTCATCCTCTTAATGGACAACTCCAGATTTTTCCTTGTCTTAGTATCCTTTGTCTTTCTGTATTCGCTGCAGAATCCCCTCTGCCGCTCTAAAAGCTCATCCCTTACGGCCAGTGACTTTCTCACTTCATCCATTACCACAGCGATCTCCGGAGCATACAGCTCCTTCATTTCGGCATTGGCATTTATCTTTTCCTCCAGTGCCGAAACTGTCTTCCCGGCGTCAAACACGCCCTCTGCCGAGAGATCCATTCCCAGCTTCAGTTCCTTACTCAGGATGTTTTCGCTGTAAAATCTGGCAAAAGTACCTTCATAGGAACCTTTATTCCTTGCCCTGTCAATGAGCCTCTCTGCCTTATTCCGGGATTCGGGCCTTAAGGACACCTGCATGCCCTTGTCGCTCTCTTCAATGACGATCCCGTGAAGGTTCATGTGTTCTACAAGAAGGCCCTTTAATTCCTCCCCCAATCCCGCTGCTTCTTCCAGTGCCATCTGCTTTTCAAGGGGGAGATTGTCAAAGAACTTCGGATACTTCTTTTTCAGTCCGCTGTAGTGGGTAAGCTTTATGCTGTAATCATAGAGCTCGTCAATGTGCTGAGACAGGTAATCATCCGTGAAATGGGCCTCTCCCAGTTCCACCTTCAGTATGTCGCTTACATATTTATTCAATGCCGCATTGAAGGGGTCATCATCTCCTTCCGGTTCCGGAGCTTTTCCATCCTTCCAGCTCTTAAAATACTCCGTCATGCGGGTCCTTTCCCTTACGGTGCAGAGATCCGCATTCCTGAAGGTCTTTTTTGCTTCCTTTACCGCATCATTTTCGGAAGAGCCCCATTTCCTGTCCTTTACGGCAACGGGAAGCTTCTGCACCGGATAACCCTTTGCATATTCCATATTTGCCCAGTTTCCGGCCTCCAGTGTCTCTTCCTGCTTTATCCTTAAGGCAAGGTTTGCGTCTTTGGAGTTTTCGATCATGCGCTCCAGATAATCCTGGTTTTGTATGGCCGTAACGGCATTTATCCTCTCCGGTGCCTTTCCGGTCTGCCCCTTCTTAAGGCTTTTTACATCATCTATCACTTCCCATTCATTCTTTAATGAATCGGTAAATGTATTCTTCTGTATCCTTTTCTGTTCGTTCTTCTCAATGTGGCCCATATCTTCCCTCCAAAGACGGTATGTTTGTTTAGTATTCTTTTCAGATATACGACATAAGGATCAAAAATGGCATTTTATACCACAGGTAAAACAAAGCTCCTTGAGATCGTCTCATTATCATTGAACATATACCGGATAACCCTCTGTGAAGCCGGGCTTATTGCCAGCGCCGCAACCTTTGTTTTCGGAGGATATTTGTCCTTAAGCGCATTTGTGGTATTAAAGAGCATAGCTAACATTTTTCTCGGATCCGAAAGGGATGACCACATGGCAGGTATCTTTACCATCTGATCCTTTCCGTACTCCGCTGCCACATAGGCTTCCACGTTGTCCTCCCGGATACTCAGGCTGCTCACCTCCGGATCCACCCCTGCGCCGAGAAGCCCTCCCTCCGGAACAGGCAGTCCCGCGTCTATGCTCTTATTGGATGTCCGCCTTAGCACAGCTCCCGGTATCTCCGAAAAGCTCTTTATATCGCTGTTCTTATCCACTCCCTCCACTGAGTCCAGAAGCTCTTCCACATTTACGGCGTAATATGCCGGATAGTCTACCGTCTCCCGTTCAAAGCCAAGAGCCGGAAAAAAGCTCTCCAGTGTCCGGTTTTCCTCATTTTCTATATTGAACTGTGCCCTTATCATCGTATCCGAATCCTTTAAGAGGCCTGTCAGGGTATTGATAAGGGAACGGCCCGCACCCTTCCTCCTGCTCTCCGGCTCAACAAAAAGGGACACTATATCAAATACCTTATTATTGATGGCTCCTCCCAGAGCGCCCACTGCCCTGTGCCCGTCCAATGCCAGAAGAACCGTAACGGGAAGTCCCTTCGCAAGGATCCTGGTCACTTCGGGATCCATGAGCCCTGCCGCATTCATAGCCTGTTCCTTGGGAAGTGATACAACTTTCATCTGCACAATTCTCCTTTCACTGATCAAACAGCATCAACGCTTTAATTTTATCAAAAAACAGCTTTAACGGCAATTTAATTGCTTGTGATGATCGAGCAGGATTGCCTGTTGCTCAAAGAGATCAGAGCTCTTTTCGCGTTTACTCCACTTTTAATGGCTGGGGCGGCCGTACGATTTCCGGCGATTTGAGCCTTTTATGCCTAAGGAGAAGAAAAAGGCTTGAATAGGGCATAGATTCCGGGGCGCGGACCTGCCTTCGGCAGAGATTTTATGCCTAAGGAGAAGAAAATGACTGAAACAGGGCATAGATTCCGGGCCGCGGACCTGCCTTCGGCAGAGATTTTATGCCTAAGAAGAAGTAAAATGCTGAAATAGGGCATAAAAACCGGGTGGAGGGGGATTTACAAAACAGGATAAAGAGACAAAAAGCCTTCAGGATGCTTTCCTTTTTGAAGAAAACACCTTCGATACCTTTTCCCACAGACTCATTCTGATCCTGTCAAAGGAAGGATCCTTAATATCCGTACGGTCTATGGGAGAAACCGTTGATACTGTTCTGATATCACCGGGATCAAAAGAAGCAAGGCGCTTACGGGGCTTATTACCACGCACCCGAAATCAAGATATCCCCACCACCTAAAAGTGGTGGGTTATCTTGATCATTTTATATCCAACACGTAACGACTGAGCCTCCCCCTTTGCTTTCAGCGGGGAAAAGCTTACGGATACACAACCGGCCACCACCGGAATGATGAACACACTGAGCTGCAGGAATAAAGGAGGTCTTCTCTCCATTTTGTATACCGCTGCTATCCTGTATGCAGTAATGGCAAAGATCAGCTGTATTACAGGCAGAACGACAAATGTAGATGCCAGCATCATAAGAACTGTCTGCAGATTGGGCTTCGGAAATGAGGCTATGGTGAAATTTCTCCTCTTAAATATTGGCGCTCTGCTTCAAGAGATCATTACGGGAGCATTTCCAGGAAATCGTTCAAAAGAAGCGTTCCCTCTGCTATCTGCTGCAGGAGATACAGATGCTTTTCCGGTATGAGCAGGGCGGTATCCGCTGCTAATTCCATGTCCTCTTAAAGAACTTCATCATCGTGATCCGCTCGCAGTACGGACACTGTTTTGTAAACAAGTATTGTCCCGTCCTTACTGAGACAGAAATTTCCATAGGAAAGTAGAAATTTCCACGGAAAACCTGACATCCTTATTCAACACGCTCTATGGAAACCGAGCTCATTCCCGCTTCCTTCATAAGATCTCTCATGGCTTTTGCGTATATGTCACCGTGGAAGCCCTGATACCAGTTTATGTAGAA
>JAFVEU010000142.1 GCA_017475845.1 Lachnospiraceae bacterium
AGAACAGGGGTTCAAAAGATACCCCTGTTTCTGTTTTTAGCTTTTACATACTCAAGGAAGTCGTTTTCCGGAATGGGTTTTGAGAAGAAATATCCCTGCATGTAATCGCAGCCCATCTCACCCAGTACCCGGACCATTTCATTGGTCTCGACTCCTTCACACAGAACCTTAAGTCCTCTTGCCTGGAACATGGGAATAAGGTCCTCCAGTACATTGTTGTCTCTCTCCGGTTCGAATTCCGCTGTGGCGGAATACACCTCCCCGCCGGCTGCAACGCTTAGGGCAAAGGACTGGTCGAAATATGACCAGACAATGGATTTATCGATCTTTATGATGTTCAAAGGAAGAGAGAGCATATTCATAAGATTCGAATAGCCGGTGCCGTAATCATCTAGAGAGAAGGTGAAGCCGTCCCTGGAAAGACGGAGCATGTTCTCGATAACGATGGTTGAATCGGAAGCGGCGGTCTCGGTGATCTCAAGATTTATGAGATCGGGAGATATGCCGTATGCCTTCCTGATGGCTATTATCTCGTCCGCCAGATGCTCGTTCAGGCACTGTATGGGGGAGAGATTGACTTCTATATAGTCAAGGCCGAATTTCTTTATGTCATGGGTATTGATAAAGGCGCAGATCTTTTTGAACACCTGAAAACCAAGCTTGATGATGCTTCCGTTGGATTCCGCGGTCTTGATGAACTCATCGGGGTAGATTACACCAAGCTCCTCGTCTGTAATGCGGACAAGGGCCTCCGCGGAGCTTATCTTGTCGCTGCCGGGAGCATAGATGGGCTGGAACCATACCTCCAGGCTGTCCTCTTCCAAAGCCCTGTCAAGAGCCTGTCTTATCTTCAGGTCATGCCTGGTTTCGAATGAGAGCTCCTCATCAACGGAAATAAAGGAGAAGGGACCGTTCTTTACCGCATCCTCCAATGCTCTGTCGATCAGGAAATTGATCTCCTGCATTTTTGAAATGGTGAGATCTGAAGAAATATATGCATAGGCAGGAGAGAAATTGAAGCTCAGACCGTTCTTTTCCCAGGGATCCATGAAGCGGCTGTCGATTATGGTCTTTTCCTTTGAAAAGTCATAAAAGCCCTTTTTCACCAGAAGGAAGCGGCCGCCGTGGATATAGAAGGGTATAACGCCTCTGGTACAGACCTCCCTGCTGAGATAATCGCCTATATCTCTTAAGAAGGGCTGGATGATGTCATCACCGTAGGAATTTCTCATAACGGAGAAATTGGAAAATGCGATACCGAGTATGGAACTCCTGGATCTTTCCTTGAAGTGTTCCCTCTGGAGGATATTAAAACCGTCCCTTGAGAAGATACCGATACGCTGATCCCTGTGAACATCAGGATTCTGCACCGCAATGAACATTATAAGAGAGGACAGCGTGAATCCGGAGCAGATAAGGGGCACAAAGGGGAAAAAGAATATCTGCACAAGGGCGGTGAGATAGGTGATTATGGTGAACACATAAAGGGACCTGCGGGAAAGAGCCTGCGTTTCCGATCTGTGTCTGTGCAGATAAAAACAGCTTATCAGCAGCATCAGCGCGGAGATCACATTGATGACATATCCGGCAGTATTGGTAACGTAACCGTCTTCCTTACTGTATTTACAGCAGAAATCCGTAAAATACGAAGAGATTATCAATGCTTCTATGGGTATCAGGATCAAAAAGGAAAAGCAGACCATTTTCCTGCTGTGCTGCTTCATCCTGTCCGTAAGACAGACAGCCAGATAGGAAAAGGTAAAGGGAACAGAAGCAAGGATCGCATAAAACAGGATGATAGTAAGATAGATAAACCATGCCGGAAGCGTATCCTGCATACCAATGGCAATGGTTGAAACAATATCAAAAATATCTGCTGCAGCGATGGAAATTACAAGACAGTTAAATGCCAGATTCTTTCTTAAAGGAAGATCTCTCCTGATTATGTTGTAGGCAAGCATGACGCCGAGCACAAAAAGGGACGCCAGGCCGTAATCCATATTCCAGGTCATAGTCCTCACCAGATAAGCAAAAAGTTGTACGAATAAATATACAATATCATATTTTTAATTGAAAAGATATAAGAAATATTGTATACTTTTTTCCAATATTATTCGTTAAATTGTCCATATTTTACAACAACTTAAACATTTAAGTAAATTTAAGTGAAACCTTTCGCGGAGATGTGAACTTTGAATACTGTATCTGAAAAAAAAGACCTGAATAAAATCCTTGTGATCACAGCCGTCTGTCTGGGAACTGCAGTTAATGTAGGGCTCTCTTATGCTGCCTTCAGGCTGGATCTTCCCATGTATCTGGATACCATAGGCACCATTACCGTTGCGGTTATGGGAGGTCTTTTTCCGGGCATCTTTACCGGTGTGGCCACCAGCGTGCTCTGCGGTCTCTTTAATCCGTATTCCGTCTACTATACCCTGATAAGTGTGCTGGTATCCTGCGTCACTTCATGGTTCTTTTCCCGGAACAGGCTGAAAAACGCACCCGGTTTTATTTCGTATATCTGCGTCCTGGCCTTTCTGGGGGGTGTTCTGGGAACCGTTTTCCAGTGGTTATTGCTGGGAGGCCCCCAGTTTAAGGCAGTGACAGAGGCTTCATCCACCATAAAGAGTGTTACGGGCATGGCTGCCATCTTCGGTGCCATGATAGTCAATTTCGGACTGAATATAGTGGACAAGGGAATTGCCGCCATCATAGCCATGGGGGTCACCCGCCTGATCCCGGAGGAGATCAAAACCGGGATGTGGAACAGCAGCTGGAAGCAGGTTCCCTTCTCGAAGGAAGAGATCAGGGAGATCATTAAAAAGAGCAAGAGCAAACCGAAGTCGATCCAGAGGAGGATGAGCTTCCTGATCTTTCTGGCAGCAGCCTCCCTTACCGCAGTCATGTGCTGGATCAGTATTTCCCTCTATTACGAAAACAGCAGGCAGGAATATACCCAGAATGCCAAGAGTGCTGCCAGATTTGCCGCGGGAGTCATCGATGCGGACAGGATCGGGGAATATATGAGAAAGGGAGACGAGGCTCCGGGCTATATGGAGACCAGGAACCTTCTCTACCGCATAAGGGATAATTCCCCCGGAGTTAAATATCTCTACGTGATAAAGGTGGAAAAGGATGCCTGCTATGTGGTATTTGATCTGGATACCGTGGATACTCCGGCGGTTGAGCCCGGAGGAAAAATAGAATTCGAGGATGCCTTCCTCCCCTATCTTCCCGCCCTTTTTGAGGGAAAGGAGATACCTCCCATTGAATCCGATGATGTTTCGGGCTGGGTGCTTACAGCTTATTATCCCGTAAAGAACTCAGAAGGGAACACCGTATGCTATGCGGCAGCTGATGTTTCCATGGATTACCTGTCTTCCTATGTCAGGAATTTCATTATAAAGAGCATACTCATCTTTTCCGGATTCTTTATCCTTGTGCTGGGATACGGTATCTGGGTAAGCAGGTATTATCTCTACTATCCCATCGGCAGCATGACCGCCTGTGCCGATGACTTCATCAAGGAAAGCGATGACCAGAAGGAGATGGATAAGAAGGTCAGAGCCATAAAAGCTCTGGGGATACGGACGGATGACGAGGTGGAGGCGCTTTATCAGGCCATCTGCCACATGGCTTCCGGAATGTCGGAACAGATGAGGGCGGTGCGTTATTATGCGGAGACCACGGCGCAGATGCAGAACGGCCTTATCATAACCATGGCTGACATGGTGGAAAACCGGGATTCCGACACGGGAGCCCATGTCCACAAGACCTCGGCCTATGTGCGTATCATTTTGCAGGGACTCAAGGCCAAAGGCTATTACGCGAACAAACTGACCCCCAAATATATGTCTGACGTGGAAATGTCGGCACCCCTCCATGATGTTGGGAAGATAAACATCCCGGATGCCATACTCAATAAGCCCGGAAAGCTTACGGAAGAGGAATACGAGATCATGAAGACCCATACAACGGCGGGCAAGAAGATCCTTGAGAATGCCATAAGCACCCTTCAGGGGGAAAACTACCTGAAGGAAGCGAGGAACATGGCGGCATATCACCATGAACGCTGGGACGGAAAGGTATATCCCGAGGGCCTTAAGGGCGAGGTGATAACTCTTTCGGCAAGGGTAATGGCCATAGCGGACGTATTTG
>JAFVEU010000143.1 GCA_017475845.1 Lachnospiraceae bacterium
GTTATGCCTCGGGAAACTTAAGAAACATACTTCCGGAATTCATATCAGCTGATATCATGTCCGCCTTCGATGATTTCGGTAAAAAGATCCGGGGCTTTGACAGAGGGGATGCGGTATTATCCGGAGTTGAAAGCCGTACCTCATCTCCGGTGAGGATCCTTAGAAATGAATTCTTTTTATCTTCGGTTCCCGGTATCTTTCCTGCGGGAGAGGGAGCGGGTTACGCCGGAGGTATAATGTCCGCGGCTATTGATGGCTTAAAGTGTGCTGAAGCAGTATTGAAGCGGATGTCATAGCTTTTGGAAAGGAGCAGGGATTAGCAGTGAGGGATTTTTCAAAGCATAAGAGGATAGTGATCAAGATCGGTTCCAGTTCCATTACCCATTCCGAGACCGGGGGTGCTGATCTTATCCGGATAGAAAAGCTGGTGCGGGAGCTTACCGACCTTCATAACGGCGGAAAGGATGTGATCCTTGTATCTTCCGGCGCCATTTCTGTCGGCTTAAAGGCTGCAAACATAAAGGATGTCTATTACAACGGGGAAACGAACAGCGACGGACGGGACGACAAGCTTCAGATAAAGCAGGCAGCTGCGGCCATAGGCCAGGCAAGGCTTATGATGATCTACCAGAAGATATTTTCCGAGTATAACCAGCTTACGGCCCAGGTATTGATGACAAAGCGGACAGTAAGGAATGACCTGAACAGATATAACGCCCAGAACACCTTTTCCGAGCTTCTTAAACTGGGAGTGATCCCTGTAGTGAATGAAAACGATACCATTTCCACTTACGAGATACAGCTTGGGGATAATGACACATTGTCTGCCATGGTCACAGCCCTTACAGGGGCTGATCTCCTTATCCTTCTTTCCGATATAGACGGTCTTTTTACCGACGATCCCAGAAGGAATCCGGATGCGGAGTTTATACCGGAGATCACGGACCTTACGGGAGACGTGGATTCCTACGGGAAGAAGAGCACCGGAAGCGAATCCGGTACGGGAGGGATGGCTACAAAGCTTAAAGCCGCCCACATCGCCATATCCTCCGGAGCAGACATGATAATAGCCAATGCAAATGACCTGAACAATATCCACAGGATCATTGCGGGGGAAGAAATAGGAACCTATATACACGCAAAGAAAACACCTGATTTTTATCTGCCGGATTATCTGGAGGACGATTGATGGGAGAGATCGTTTCTTTTGGTGACACAAAGGACAGCCTGAGAAAAAGAATGACGCTCCTAAGGGAATGCATGACGCCTGCCGAAAGGGAAAAGGCTTCTTATATGATCTTTGATACCTTATATAAGCTGCCTGAATTCCAGAATGCGGATACCATCTATTCCTTTGCGGGCTTCGGTTCCGAGGTCTATACATTAAATCCTCTGTTTAAGATGATCAAGCTGGGAAAACGGGTGGCTCTTCCCAGAATGGAGGACGACGAACGCATAGAGTTCTATGAAGTGAGAAAGATTTCGGATATCAGAAAAGGCCCCTTGGGGATAATGGAGCCTGACGGCAGTTATCCGCCAATTGAGGTCCGTCCGGATATAATCCTTATGCCGGGAGTGGCTTTTGACCGCAGATTTAACCGCCTTGGCTACGGAAAGGGCTATTATGACCGGTATCTTACGAAAACCGGCTATTACCGCTTTGTCTGGAAGATCGCCATCTGTTTCGGCTGCCAGATAGCAAGACGGGTGCCCAGTGATAAACATGATGTGAGCATGGACATGATAATAACCGAAAAGGAGATAATCAGATAAAGCTGTGAAGGATATATCCGATAAAAACAGTGAGGCGGAAAGGCAGCTGTCCTTTGCCTTAAAGATAAAAGAGCTTCTTGCCGGAAATAAGGGAAAGACCCCGGGGTTCTTTGTACAGACCTTCGGCTGTCAGATGAATGAAAGGGATTCCGAGAAAATGGCCGGGATCCTTTTAAGCTGCGGCTATTCTCCGGTGTCCTCCGAAGAAGAAGCGGATGTTATTTTATATAATACCTGTACCGTAAGGGACAATGCCAATGTCCGTGTTTTCGGAAGGCTTGGAGTCTTAAAGGGCTTAAAGGAAAAGAATCCGGGTCTTATAATCTGTCTTTCAGGCTGTATGATGCAGGAGGAAAAGGTCATTGAAAAGATCAGGAAGAGCTACTCCTTTGTAGATCTGATCTTTGGCACCCATAACATCTATAAGTTCGCCGAGCTCCTTTATGAAAGACTTACCTCCGGCTCCATGATAATCGATATCTGGGAGCATGAGAGGGAGATAGTGGAATCCCTGCCCGCCTTAAGGAAATATCCCTTTAAGAGCGGCGTAAATATCATGTTCGGCTGTGATAATTTCTGTTCCTACTGCATAGTGCCATATGTGAGAGGCAGGGAGAGGAGCAGGGAGCCGAAGGATATCATAAGGGAGATCGAGGCTCTGGTGGATGACGGAGTAAGGGAGGTTATGCTCCTCGGTCAGAATGTGAACTCCTACGGCAAGGGTCTTAAGCCTTCGATATCTTTTCCGGAGCTTTTAAGGGAGGTGGAAAGGACAGAGGGGTTGGACCGGATCCGTTTCATGACCAGTAATCCCGGGGATCTTAGCGATGAACTGATAAGTGTGATGGCCTCCTCCCCGAAGATCTGCCGTCATATACATTTAGCCCTTCAGTCCGGCAGCGACCGGGTATTAAAGCAGATGAACCGGCACTACACCAAAGAAGAATATCTTGAGAAGACCTTTAAGCTCAGAAAAGCCATGCCGGATATTGCAATAACAACTGATATTATAGTCGGCTTTCCAACGGAAACACCGGAGGATGTTGATGAGACCATAGACATAATAAAAAAGGCGGAGTTTGACGGAGCCTTTACCTTCATCTATTCAAGAAGGACCGGAACTCCTGCGGCTTCCATGCCCTTTGCAATGACAGACAGTGAGATCCATGAGCAGTTCGACCGGGTCCTAAACACCGTGCAGGAAACCGCCAGGAAGCGCACGGCCTTTTATACCGGCATGACCCTTCCCGTACTGGTGGAGAGCATTAACGAAAAAGATCCCTCAATGGTCACCGGACGCATTCCCCAGAACACCGCTGTCCACCTGAAGGGCGATCCTTCCCTTATCGGGCAGATCGTAGACGTCCGTCTGGATAAAAACCTGGGCTTTTACTTCGAGGGAACGGGAACAGGACAGGCGCATTGATCATCCTTATCCCGGGAACAGGGAATTGATACTTGCTTTCTTTATGTATTTATGATATTCTATTTGCTCGTGAGACTCTATGTCTTTAGGAGATGGTCCTCTGTCACGGAGATCACCGCAGAGAGCGGAAGTGACATGAACGTCAAATTGCCCTTTATCACGGAGTTCAGTCGTTAACAAAGTGATCCGGGGTACGTATGGAGGTTTTAAGATGAATTCAGAGATTATCAGAGAGATCGAGAGCGAGCAGCTGAAAGCTGAGCCGCCGGTATTCAGGGTTGGAGATACCGTAAGGGTACACAACAGGATCACGGAAGGTGAGAAGAGCAGGGTACAGGTCTTCGAAGGCACAGTGATCAAGAAGCAGGGCGGAAGCAGCAGGGCAACATTCACCGTAAGGAAGAACAGCTACGGTGTGGGAGTTGAAAAGACCTACCCCATCCACTCACCCAACGTTGAAAAGGTTGAAGTGGTACGTTCCGGTAAGGCCAGAAGGGCTAAGCTCTTCTTCTTAAGGAACAGGACAGGTAAGAGAGCCAAGCTTAAGGAAATAGTAGATTGAGATCATAACCGCCATATTTCACCATGAAGTATGGCGGTTGTTTATAGGACAGTAACTTGCGGAACCGCAAGTTACGCCTGAAGACCTTGGCGTTGTGGCATCGGCTCCTCGTGCGCAGCACGACTCTAATGAGCCGAATGCGCATATCTGTTCAGAATCCGAAGGTTCTGGACAGATATGTATGGCGGTTGTTGTTGTTTAGGACGGGAAATGGCCAGGAAGCACAAAGGATTAAGCTTTTACAGGAAGGAAAAAACCATTACAAATGAGAGGCTTTCAGCATTTGCGTCTTATCTGTTCATGGTGTTTTTAGGCGCGCTTCTGGCCTACTTCTTTGTATATACCCTGGGATTAAAAACTACCGTTATCGGAACCTCCATGGAGCCTTCTCTGTATAACGGACAGGTTATATTCTTAAACAGGATAGTCTACAATATCATTCCCCCTAAAAGAGGGGATATAGTCGCTTTTCTTCCCAACGGAAATTCAAACGCACATCTGTCGGTCAAGCGGGTGGTCGCGGTACCCGGAGACTCCCTTGAGATAAGGGACGGGATCCTTTTCCTAAACGGAGAGGCTGAGAATGAGATGTTTGACGATATGATATCGGATCCCGGTATCGCGTCGGAGGTCATAAAGCTAAAGGAAAAGGAATACTTCGTAATGGGGGATAACTGTAATTCCTCCGAGGACAGCCGCTCAGCCAATCTCGGGGCAGTAAATATCGAACACATCACAGGAAAAGCCTGGTTTCACATGGCTGGGGGAGATACAGGCATAGGGTTTGTAGAATGAACTATAATTATTTTCCCGGACACATGATGAAGGCAAAGAGGATGATGGAGGAGAATATAAAGATAATCGATCTCCTCATAGAGCTTCTGGATGCCAGAGCTCCCCTTTCTTCAGGAAATCCCGAAATAGATAAATTATGCGGCGGAAAAGCCAGGATGGTCTTACTTAATAAGGCCGATCTCGCAGATGAGAAGATGAACGCAGCCTGGATAGCTTATTTTAACAGGAAGGGTATCGGAGCTGTGGCCCTGGATTCAAGAGGCAGAAAGGGCATGCGGGAGATAGACGCCTGTGTTCAGTCATGCTGCAGGGATAAGATCGAGAGGAATAAGAAAAAGGGGATAATAAACCGTCCCATGAGAGCCATGGTGGCGGGGATACCTAACGTGGGAAAATCCACCTTTATAAATTCCTACGCCGGAAAGGCGGTGGCAAAGACCGGGAATAAGCCCGGAGTCACCAGAGGCAAGCAATGGATACGCATGGGAAAGAATCTGGAGCTTCTGGATACCCCCGGGATCCTGTGGCCGAAGATAGACAGCGAAGAGACGGGATTTAACCTTGCCCTCCTCGGGAGCATGAATGATCAGGTGTTAAACAGGGAAGACATGGTCAGGAAGTTTTTGTCCGAAATGATGGCTAAAGAGCCGGAAATGCTCTATAATATCTACGGGCTTACCTTTGAGATGAGTGTGGATGAAATGCTGAAAAATGCTGCCCTTCACAGAAATGCCCTGAAAAAAGGCGGGGAACCGGATACGGATAAGGCGGTTTCTTTCATTCTCGATGACTTCAGGAGCGGACGGATCGGCAGGATCACACTGGAGAGGCCGCCGGAGGCTCCCTGAAAAGATTCTTACCCTTGGAAGAACGGATGCGTACAGCGAAAAAAGTTGTAGGTTACAGTATATATATTCTTATTATCCTGGTGCTGGCACTGGCCGTGAAGATCCTGGTTTTCCAGAGAACGGTGGTGGAAGGTGCATCCATGGAAGGTACTCTCCACGACGGAGATTCGCTTTTGGTCGAAAAGCTGAGCTACCGTTTCAGTGACCCGGAGAGATTTGATATCGTAGTATTCCCCTATTCAGGCGAAAAAGGTGTATATTTTGTAAAACGGATAATCGGGCTGCCGGGAGAAACCGTGGAGATCAGGGAGGGAGTCCTTTTGATCGACTCCAAAGTACTTCCCTACAGGTATAACCGGGACAGGATCATGAATGCCGGTCTGGTTTCAACGGAGATCACCCTTCATGATAACGAGTACTTTGTTATGGGTGACAACGTGAACGACAGTGTGGATTCCAGAAGTCCGGAGGTGGGAAATGTCGACAGGGACTTTATAATCGGGAAGGTGTTCCTCAGGGTAAGTCCCTTTGACAGATTCGGATTGGTGAAATAATGGCGGTTTCTGTTTCGGAGATAAAAGAAAAACTTAAGGAAGCTGGCAGTGCCTGCAACGAGGAAGGCTTAAGGCTCTTTATCCGGGAATTTAAGGGAGACGAGAGAGCCGGAGTAAAGAAGCTCGTTCTCTCGGCCGAAAAGCAGCTAAAGGAGCTTGAAGCGGAGAGAAAACGTATGTATGATATGTTTTCCTTTGAGAGAAAATACGCTTCATGCCGGTATATCTGCGGAATAGATGAGGTGGGAAGAGGACCGCTTGCGGGGCCTGTGGTGGCTGCCGCAGTTATCCTTCCTGCGGACTGCGACATCCTCTATATCAACGATTCAAAACAGCTGTCCCCCAAAAAAAGGGAGGAGCTGTCCGTCATGATAAAAGAACGGGCGGTATCATATGCCTTCGGATACAGGGATCATAAGCGGATAGACGAGATAAACATACTAAACGCAACTTTGGAAGCCATGAGGGATGCTGTTAATGATCTGAACGTAAAACCCGATATATTATTAAATGATGCTGTTACCATTCCCGGGATCGATATAGCTCAGGTTCCAATTATTAAGGGTGATGCGAAAAGCGCCTCCATTGCTGCGGCCTCCATCATTGCAAAGGTGGAGAGAGATCATTTCATGGAAAAGATGGACAAAGAGTATCCGGGATACGGTTTTTACGGCAACAAGGGCTACGGCAGCAAAGAGCATATTGAAGCCATAAAGAAGATCGGCTTATCACCCATCCACAGGAGGAGCTTTACGGCAAACTTCGTATGAATATCAATGTCAACGCAAATACCGGATTATATGACATAAATTCGGGGCTGAACAATACCCGAGGTGTTTCCGAGCCGGAGCTTACCGGGCAGAAGATAGCCACCGTACCTTCGGATGCGGTTCATTATGTGAAAGCGGGAGATACCCTTTCCGGCCAGATACTGGGCATGAATGAAGACGGTACGGTCTCCCTTTTACTTGGTGACAATACAAAGCTTAACGCCTTTCTATCCAAAAATCTGGGACTTACTCCCGGACAGACCCTTTCATTTACCGTAAGCGGCGCCAGCGATTCAAAGATCTCCCTGACTCCGTTGTATGCCAATCTTGACGGCAATTCCGCAGTTGGCAAAGCACTTCATGAGGCAGGTCTTCCCTTTACAAAGCAGAATTCCGATATGGTCACCTCCATGATGGAGAGGGGACTTCCCATCGATTCCAGATCCTTACAGAATATGGCAGCTGATACCGCCAGATTTCCCCTGGCGAATCCGAAATCCATAGTCCAGATGAAGGAGCTGGAGATACCGCTTAACGACAGTAATATCAGGGAGTTTGAGGCCTATAAGGAAAACCAGTATAAGATAGCGGACAGTCTGGACGGTCTTTCCCGGGAGCTTAGCGATATAGCTAAGGAGGGCTTAAATACCAATGACCGGGTCTTTAATCTTTTTTTTGAAGGAAAGGGAGAGGGGCTGCCCTCTGCTCTGGAAAAGGCGTTAAACGGGGACTTTGAGGATGTATCAAAGCTCTTAAAACTGGATCCCGGGGAATTAAAGAACATAGAAGCAAATCTTAAGGAAATTGCGGGGAATGAAGCGGACGGTGATCCCAAAGCCGCGGTCAATGAAGAGAAAGAGGTGCTGCTTCCCGGGGATGAAGGGCAGAGCCAGATAAAGCAGTCTAAGGATCTCACAGGACATGTGACAGATGACCTTCATACCCTTCTCGGGAAAGAGGGGAGTACCAGGCTTGCGGACATGATGAAGGAAGCGGGGCTTAATCCCGCCATTGCGTCAAAGGTGGCTGACGGAAGCCTTTCTGCTGAAGACAGCCTTCTCCTTTCAAAAGCACTTCTGGATAAGGCCATGAAGGAGGAAATGTCAGGTGAGGCATCGCCGGAAGTGATGTCAAAGGCCCGGGAGCTTCTGAACAGCCGTGAATACAGGCTTTTACTCAATAACGGTATCACCAACGAATTCCTTATGAAGCCTGAAGAAGTGGCAGACAAGGAAAAGGTCAGGGAATACTATGAAAAGGTGGTAAAAAATGCGGATAAGACCCTGGAGTTCCTGAACAGTACCGGCCGTGGATCCACCACTCTCGCCCAGGGCATGAACAACCTAAGAAGTAATGTGGATTTCATGAACCAGTTAAATAATGTGATGACATATATGCAGCTTCCCCTTAAAATGAATGAGGATAAGGCCCATGGGGATCTCTATGTCTACACAAATAAAAAGAATCTGGCGAAGAAGGACGGAAACGTGTCCGCACTTCTCCATCTGGATATGCAGCATCTGGGAACCATGGATATACACGTGCAGATGACAAACGGGGAGAACGTGAAGACTCATTTCATCCTGCAAAAGGAGGAAATGCTTGATTTTATCGGAGAGCACCTTCCGGAACTGGATGAAGCCCTTTCAAAGAGAGGGTATAAGATGAATTCCGATGTGTCTCTCAATAAGGAAGCCAGGGACGTTCCCGACATAATGTTCAACAGAGGAGCAAACGAGAAGCTTATACAGACCACTTCCTTCGACATCAGGGCATAGGTAACAATTGTTATGGCAGATAGCAAAAAGCTTAAAGAAAAAGTCAAGACTGCGGTAGCCATCGCCTATGATCCCGCCAATGTAGCTCCTACGGTTGTGGCTTCCGGTAAGGGGGCCGTGGCCGAGAAGATCATTGAGACCGCAAAGGAATCGGATGTACCGGTGCATGAGGACAGCAAGCTGGCCGAAACCCTTTCCGGTCTGGAGATAGGTGATGCGATCCCTCCCGAATTATATGAGGTGGTGGCTGAGGTTCTGGTCTTTGTGGACAGGATGGATAAACTGAGGCAGAAGATGGATGCCTATAATGCAACTAAACGCCCATAGCCTGTTCCGCTGCGGCTCGCGGAATGGTTTAAGGCGACAGGTGCTTGTAGAGAAAAGATAATGACAGCTCACAGGGATAATACCCGGAAGATCGGCGGCAGTGAGGAAGACAGGGCTGCAGCCTTTCTTGAAAGCCGGGGATGTACTATAATAAAACGTAATTACCGCTGCAGCGCGGGGGAGATAGACGTGATCTACACCGACGACAGTACCCTTTGTTTCGGGGAGGTAAAGTTCCGTGAGAATTCAAAAAACGGGCTGCCTGAGGAGGCTGTGGATAAAAGGAAGCAGAGAAAGATCTGCAGGGCTTCGGATCACTTCAGAATGATGAATGCACTGGATGAAAGCTTAAGCTACAGATTTGATGTGCTCTCTCTTACTCCCGGGAACATAAACTGGCTGAAAAACGCATTTGAGTACATAAGGAGATAACGGTTCATGATAAGCGAATATCTTGAAAACAGGATGCCTGCGGCGCCCTTAAAGCTTCTGGTAATGGATAATATAAAGACCCTGGGAGAAGAGGTCAATGATTATCTGGTCTCCTTCCGAAAGGAGAATAACCGGGCATATCATGACAGTCCCGCCTTTGAGGGCTATGTGAGTGACAGCTTTCTCGTTAAGCATGCCAATCCCCGTTTCGGCTCCGGAGAGGGCAAGGGAATACTGAACGAGACCATACGGGGAAAGGATCTCTATATACTCTGCGATGTGCTGAACAGATCCATGACATATAAGATGTACGGTTACGAGAATATCTACTCTCCGGATGATCACTATCAGGATCTGAAGCGTATGATCGCCGCCGTTGCAGGCAAGGCCAACCGTATCACCGTGGTGATGCCCTTTATGTACGAGAGCCGTCAGCATAAGAGGAATAACAGGGAATCCCTGGACTGCGCACTGATGCTGGATGAGCTTTCGGATATGGGAGTGGGAAGGATGATAACCTTCGATGCTCATGATCCTTCCATACAGAACGCAGCTCCGCTTATGGGTTTCGATAATTTCACCCCTTTCTATCAGTTCATGAGGGCGCTCCTCAGCAAGGTAGGGGATATGAAGATCGATAAGGACCACCTTCTCATCATCTCACCGGACGAAGGTGCATTGCAGAGGGCGGTGTATTTCGCGGGAGTTATGGGTGTGGATACCGGAATGTTCTACAAGAGAAGGGATTTTACCAAGGTTGTGGACGGAAAGAATCCCATTGTGGCCCATGAATTCCTTGGAGATAATGTGGAAAACAAGGATGTCATAATAGTTGACGACATGATATCCTCCGGCGGAAGCATGATAGATACCGCGGTGAAGCTTAAGAAAATGAATGCCCGCAGGGTTTTCATCTGCTGTACTTTCGGCATCTTTACCGAAGGTATAGAAATGTTTGATGATGCATATAAGGATAAGGTTTTTGACAAGCTGGTCACAACAAACTTAAGCTACAGGATTCCCGAACTCCTGTCCAGAGAGTGGTATGAGACGGCGGATATGGGAAAATTCCTGGCTTCAATAATCGATTTCAGTAACCACGACGTATCCATGGACAAGGTGCTTACACCTACCGAAAAGATAAAGAAGATCCTGAAAGCGTATAACGAGACCGAAGGGATAATCGATTTTTAAGCTAAAGAAAACACCTGCCGGATAGCAGGTGTTTTTAATAACCGGATCTTATTTAACGGTATAACCTGAATACTCCGAACACGGTTCCCAGTATTTTGCAGTCCCTTACGATTATGGGCTCCATGCTGTCGTTTTCGGGCTGCAGCCTTATATAGCCCTTTTCCTTATAGAAGGTCTTTACTGTAGCACTGTCATCTATGAGAGCGACTACAGTGTCTCCGTTTCTCGCGGAATTGACCACCTTAACGAAGATCAGATCTCCGTCCATGATGCCTGCATTTATCATGCTTTCGCCCTTTACCCTTAACACGAAGGCATCCTTTGAACCCATACCCCGGGGAAGCATATCCACAGGGATGGGGAAGTAGCTCTCGATATTCTGCTCCGCAAGGAGAGGGGCACCGGCGGCGATCTGTCCCACTACGGGAATATTGGTCATTTCACGTCTCACCGGATTAAAGGAATCATCCAGTATCTCAATAGTCCTGGGTTTGGTGGGATCACGGCGGATATAACCCTTTTTCTCCAGGGTCTCTAACTGGGAATGGACGGAAGATGTGGATTTAAGGTGTACCGCGTCACAGATCTCCCGGACTGACGGGGGAAAGCCCTTGTCAAGAATATTGTCTTTAATGAACTCCAGTATTTCAGTCTGTTTTGCAGTCAACGATACATCAGACATAAGATAGTCTCCTTTCAAATCCCGTAACTGATGCTATTTTACACCAAAATTCACAAAAAAGCAAACATTTGTTCTTGCGGATTGATTTATTCTCCTTTTTTTCGTATAATCTCATTCGATTGTATAAAATAAAAGCAGGTACGTAACCCTCCTCCGGGGGGGGCATCCCCCTTCTTTGATGCAGGATAAGCGATGGGATACTGATGCCTGCGGCATAAGGTCAAAGTATGAAATATTCCATAGGTATAGATGTAGGTTCCACCACTGTAAAAGCGGTGGTCCTGGACGAAAATGAAAAGCTTGTATACTCCGATTACAGAAGGCATTTTGCGGATATAAGGGAGACCCTTAAGGGGCTTCTTGAGGATGCCTTCAAAGAGACAGGGGACTGCGATGTGAGTCCCGTGATCACCGGTTCCGGAGGACTGGGACTTGCTACGGCCATGGGGGTTCCCTTTACCCAGGAAGTGGTGGCTGTGGCCACGGCACTGAAGAAGCATGATCCAAAGACGGATGTTGCCGTGGAGCTGGGAGGAGAAGACGCCAAGATCATATACTTTGAAGACGGAAACGTGGAAGAGCGTATGAACGGTGCCTGCGCAGGAGGTACCGGTGCGTTCATCGACCAGATGGCAGCTCTCTTAAAGACCGATGCCGAAGGCCTGAACAAGCTGGCCGAAAACTACGAATCTCTTTATACCATAGCTGCGAGATGCGGCGTTTTCGCAAAGACCGATATACAGCCCCTTATAAACGACGGTGCCAAAAAAGAAGACCTGGCAGCTTCCATTTTCCAGGCAGTGGTAAACCAGACCATTTCGGGACTGGCCTGCGGAAAGCCCATCAGGGGACATGTTGCTTTTTTAGGCGGCCCGCTGCACTTTCTCACCGAATTAAAGCAGGCTTTTATCCGCACCCTTCAGCTGGATGAGGAGCATATCATAGATCCTGATCTCAGCCACCTGTATGCGGCCATGGGTTCCGCCATGAACCATGAGGAGGATACCGTACTTTTAAGCTCTTTGATAGATAAGCTTAAGGGGAAGATAAAGATAGAGACCGAAGTTCCCAGAATGGAGCCTCTTTTCAAGGATGAGGAGGAATACAGGGATTTTGAAAAGCGCCATGCAAAGGCCAGGGTTGAAAAGACGGATCTTTCTTCATACAGGGGAGATGCTTTTCTGGGTATCGATGCCGGCAGCACAACTACCAAGACAGCCCTTATCAGTGAGGACGGAAAGCTCCTCTATTCCTTCTATTCCAATAATAATGCCTCACCCTTAAAGACCGCCATACGTTCCTTAAAGGAGATCTATGAGCTTAAGCCCAAGGACGTGCGCATAGTCGGGGCCTGCTCCACAGGCTACGGAGAAGCCCTTATGCAGGCTGCATTTAAGCTGGATCACGGTGAAGTGGAAACCGTATCCCATTATTACGCCGCATCCTTCTTTGATCCGGAAGTGGACTGCATCCTGGATATCGGCGGACAGGACATGAAGTGTATAAAGATAAAGAACAGGTCCGTGGATTCCGTTCTCTTAAACGAGGCCTGCTCCAGCGGCTGCGGTTCCTTTATCGAGAATTTTGCCAACTCCCTGTCCTATAAGGTTGAGGATTTCGCAAAGGAGGCGATATTTGCTTCCCGTCCCATAGATCTCGGCACCAGATGCACGGTTTTCATGAATTCAAGGGTTAAGCAGGCCCAGAAGGAAGGGGCACCGGTTTCCGATATTTCGGCGGGACTTGCATATTCCGTGATAAAGAACGCTCTTTTTAAGGTAATAAAGGTTTCCGACGCCTCCGAACTGGGAAAGCGCATAGTCGTTCAGGGCGGGACCTTCTATAATAACGCGGTGCTGAGAGCCCTGGATAAGATCGCGGGCTGTGAGGCTGTAAGGCCGGATATAGCAGGTATCATGGGGGCCTTCGGCGCTGCACTCATCGCAAGGGAAAGGCATGAGAAGGGGAGCGAGTCCACCATGCTCTCCATTGATGAGATAAGGAAGCTGGAGTTTACCACCTCCACTGCAAAGTGCCAGGGCTGCAACAATCACTGCCGCCTTACGGTGAACCACTTTACGGGAGGCCGTACCTTCATCACCGGAAACCGCTGTGAAAAGGGTATCGGCAAAGCGAAGGCCCATAAGAACATCCCCAATCTCTTTGAATTCAAATATAAGAGGATGTTTGACTATACCCCACTGCCTGCGGATGAGGCGGACCGGGGCGTGATCGGCATACCCAGAGTCCTGAATATGTATGAGAACTACCCCTTCTGGTTCACTTTCTTTAACGAACTGAAATTCAGGGTAGTATTGTCACCGCCTTCAAGTCATGATATCTATTCCCTGGGGATAGAGTCCATCCCCTCCGAGTCCGAGTGCTATCCCGCAAAGCTGACTCACGGGCATATAGAATGGCTTATAAAGAATAACATAAAGAAGATATTCTATCCCTCGCTGTTCTATGAGAGAAATGAGTTTCCGGACGCAGGAAATCACTATAACTGTCCAATTGTTACCAGTTATCCCGAGAACATAAAGAACAATGTGGAAAAGATAGCAAGCGGGGAAATAGAGTTTATCAATCCCTTTATTTCCTATACTTCACCTGACGATATCTATCCCAGGCTTATCGAAACCTTTCCTGAGATCGATCCCGGAGAAATAATAGCAGCTGTTTTCAAAGCCTGGAAGGAGCAGGAAAACGAGCGCCGTGACATTATGCGCCGGGGAGAAGAGACTCTCCGTTACATGGATGAGCACAATATCCGTGGAGTTGTGCTGGCAGGACGTCCCTATCATACAGATCCGGAGATAAATCACGGCATTCCGGAGCTTATCACCCAGTATGATGTGGCGGTGCTGACAGAAGACTCTGTTTCCCATCTGGGGAAGATAGACAGGGATATAAGGGTCATGGACCAGTGGATGTATCACACCAGGCTGTATGCTGCCGCAGAAGTATGCAAACAGAGGGAAAACCTGGATCTCATACAGCTTAATTCCTTCGGCTGCGGCCTGGATGCGGTGACCACGGACCAGGTGGCCGAGATACTGAACGGTTCAGGAAAGATATATACCTGCTTGAAGATCGATGAAGTAAATAACCTTGGAGCCGCAAAAATAAGGATACGCTCACTCCTTGCGGCCTTAAGGGTAAAGGAAAAGAAAAACGAAGACAGGAAGATACAGTCTTCTGCCTTTGAAAGAGTGATCTATACAGAGGAGATGCAGAGATCAGGCTATACCATCCTCTGTCCCCAGATGTCTCCCATACATTTTGATATTCTGGAGCCGGCCTTTAGGAGCGCGGGCTACAATCTGGAGGTCATCAATAATAATGCCAGGGAGGCAGTGGATACCGGGCTTAAGTACGTAAATAATGACGCCTGCTATCCTTCGCTCATAGTCATAGGCCAGATAATGCAGGCCCTGGACAGCGGAAAATATGACTTGAATAAGACCGCAGTCATAATGTCCCAGACCGGGGGAGGCTGCAGGGCCACCAATTATATCGGTTTCATCCGCAGAGCCCTGGAGAAGGCGGGCATGAGTCATATTCCCGTTATTTCCCTTAATCTTGCGGGTCTTGAGGGCAATCCCGGATTTAAGATAACGCCTGATCTTATCATGAAAGGGCTCTATGGCCTTGTTTTCGGGGATATCTTCTTACGCTGTACCCTGAGGATGCGCCCCTATGAAGCGGTAAAGGGCACCACCGACGAGCTGCATAAGAAGTGGCTTGCTTCCTGCCGTGAATTTGTTTCGAAGAAAAGGCCCTCCTTCCTTAAATTCCGTTATATGTGTAAAAGGATGATAGCGGAATTCGATTCCATACCCCTTAAGGAAGGGCTTAAAAAACCCAGAGTGGGCATAGTGGGAGAGATCCTTGTCAAATTCCTGCCGGCGGCAAATAACCATCTGGCGGAGCTTCTTGAAAAAGAGGGGGCCGAAAGTGTTGTTCCCGACCTTATGGACTTTTTACTCTATTGCTTTTATAATCAGATATATAAGGCTGAGAAGCTCGGTACCTCAAAAAAGACCGCGAGAAATGCCCGGCTTGGCATTATGGGCATGGAGTTTATAAGGGGGGCTGCGGTTTCCGCCTTTAAGAAATCCAGGCATTTCACACCGCCGCCAAAGATCGATGACACGGCAATGAATGCTTCTTCCGTGGTTTCCATAGGAAATCAGACCGGAGAGGGGTGGTTCCTGACCGGAGAGATGATGGAGCTTATAGAAGACGGGGTAAATAACATAGTCTGCACCCAGCCCTTTGGCTGTCTGCCTAACCACGTAGTGGGCAAGGGAGTGATAAAGGCCATAAGAAAGGCGCATCCCCTTTCAAATATAGTGGCCATCGACTATGATCCGGGAGCTTCCGAGGTCAATCAGCTGAACCGTATAAAGCTCATGCTCTCCACGGCAAAGTCTAACTTAAGGAAAGAGCTGGATAAAGAGGAGACTGAGGTCATTTCCCTGCAGGAAAGCGAAGAGTTCCATGATGACTATGATCATGCGGTATAAAAAGGTTTTATAGCCCGTGAAACAGTAAGCGGTGAAAACTGTAATAAAGAGACAGGAGGGGTAAGGATGTCAGAAAGAAGAGAAGAAACCATAAAGGATCTGTTCAAATCTTTTACCGGACAGGAGTATATTAACGGCCTTAAGCCCGGGGAAGGTCTTTATGACCACAGGACCGGCATACTTCGGGCCTCCGACGGAACCGAGTATAAGAATGATGAGATAGAAGAATCCGAAAAGTATTTCGAAGAGAGATGCAAGACCCTTTATAACGATCCGGCAAGAAAGAAGGAGAGCGCTTATTCAGCCATAGCCTATGAAGCCATCAAGATCATGAAGGGCCGTTTCGGAAACAGCTTCTGACAATATTCAATACCCGGTCCCCGTGGGCTCCCGCGGGGACCTTTTTTTAGCAGGGGCTCCTTAAGGAAGTCACCGGAACCGCTGTATTTCTCAGAGAGATTATGTTATTATACTCTGGTATTTTTAAGAAGCGAGGAAGAAGATCTTGAATAACTGGTTATATAAGCTTGAAAAGAAATTCGGCAGATACGCGGTGCCCAATCTCACTGTTTTTGTCATATTTACCTACGGTATCGGTTATCTTATGAGCTTTATGGGGCTTATTCCCCTTGTGGGACTGAATCCCGATCTTATCATGAAGGGACAGGTCTGGCGTATCTTTACCTGGATACTCATGCCGCCCTCCAGCCTTTCCATCTTTACCATCATAATGCTCTTTTTCTATTTCCAGATAGGCCGCTCCCTTGAAGTGACCTGGGGGGATTTCAGGTATAATGTATATCTTTTTATGGGCTTTATCTTTACCCTCATAGGCTCCTTTGTGATCTATTTTATAGGGATAAAAATGCTGAACTACCCTCCGGAGACCTTTGGCTACAGTCTCTCCACCTGGGTTTCCACCTACTTCGTCAACATGTCCCTTTTCTTTGCCTTTGCCGCAAGCTATCCGGATATGCAGATACTGCTTTATTTCTTTATTCCCTTAAAGATCAAGTATCTGGCCATACTGGACGGGGTGCTGATACTCTGGCAGTTTATCCAGAGCCCCTGGTACGGAAGGGGAGTGATCCTGGTATCGCTTTTGAATTTTCTGATCTTTTACCTTAGCACAAAGAATCTTTCCCGCTTTACTCCCCATGAGATGCACAGGCGGAACAGCTTCAGACGGGCCACGGATCCCGATATGCGGAGCAGGTTCCATACGGTAAACGGAGGGAAGGGTTCTACCATTGCAAAGCATAAATGCGCGGTCTGCGGCAGGACGGAGCTCACCAATCCGGAACTGGAATTCCGTTTCTGCTCCAAATGCAACGGCAACTACGAATATTGCAGTGAGCATATAGGAAAGCACACCCACGTATAAAAGCGATTGTTATTATAACTGTTTTACCGGCCTGTATGCCGGAATATAAGCCATCAGGAGTTGTCATGAGAAGAAAAAAACTAACGGCACTGTTTCTTGCAGCATCACTTATCCTTTCGGGAAATACCCTTTCCTTTGCCGCAGAGGGCACCGGGACCGATCCCGGATATATAAGGGAAGACGGTTCATTTGATTATGTCAGATGGGATATGGACCACATTGTGGAGAATGAGGAGGAAGCAGGGATCCTTGATAAGGCCCCGGATAATTCGGAATTCGGGGATTTCACCGACGGGACCTTATATATCCGAGGTACCGGTACCTTCGGTAAGGCCCTGAGCAAACAGGATATGCTTGTAAAGATCGGGGGAGATGATGATCTCTTAAAGAAGCTGTCCTTCGGAACGGGGATAGTCCATGTACAGGGTGAATTCCTGAACCAGGAATATGCGGATAGCGAGATAGATTTCCCTAACCTAAAGGAGCTTGAATTCCAGCAGGGCCATGAGCTGGATGAGCTGGGAAGGAGTTCCTTTAAGATGCTTTCCGGACTGGAGACCGTAAATGTGCTTCCCGGGAAGAAGAGCAATAAAGAGCAGGGATTTGAGATCAGCCACTATGCCTTTTATCTTTGTGAGAATCTGAGCAGGGTAACATTAAATAACGTATGGCATCTGGGAAAGAGGAGCTTTTACGGGGATAAAAAGATCACTTCCCTGGATCTTGGATATCTTCACCATATGAGGGGAGATGCCCTGGAGGGCTGCAGCGGACTGACGGAAATAAAGGTGGACAGCGATAACCCTTATTTTGAGACAGGGGATGATGGATTCCTCTATAAAAAGTACTGTCCTTATTACCTGCAAAACGGTATGTTCAATATAGAGGTACCGGCTCTTATGTCCGCACCCGAGGCAAAGACGGAAGAGACCTTTAAGCCAAGGAAAAACACAAAGACCATAGCCTATGCCGCACTGGCCGGAAATCAGAAGATAAAGAGCGCAAAGCTCATTTCCGGGGTAAAGCAGGTTCAGGCCAGAGCCTTCTATAACTGCACATCCCTTAATAAGCTCTATATCTCCAAGTCCGTGAAACATATCGGCAATGAGGCTTTCAGCAGGCTTGCCACAGATACCAACGCATATGATGGGGACAGGTCCCCGGATGATTACGACACCCACCCTTATCAGACTGATGATGAGGGATATGCCGATCAGAGGATCGCACCCGGAAACATAAAGGAGATTTATTACGGCGGGAGCGAGGAAGACTGGAAAGCCATCGTTTATGATAAATACGATAAGGATATGCATTTTGCTTCAAACGGAGGATATGCAGCTGAAAACTTAAAGGAGATAGGTCTCTCCGAAAACGTCATCATCCACTATAACTACTTTGATGAAGATATTGTCATGCCTGTTGCAGTAAAGAAGGGTGGAAAGATATCCGCTTCCTGCTGCGCGATCCTGGCTGGCAGCGGAAAGATCGGTTTTGATACGGATTTCCTTAAGTTCACTCCCACCTCCTATACCATAACTCCACTGGAGGGTTCAAACGCCAAAGGGCTTAAGATAAATAAAAAGATGCTGCTCAAAGCGAAGAACGTTCCCGGAAGCTATGATGTAACACTGACTGACGGAAGTTCCTCCATGGTCATCAGGATCTATGTAGAAAAGCCGATAATGAAAAAATACACGGCGGATAATCTTACTGAAGAGGATATAAAAGCCGGTCAGTTGTATGATATATCTTCCATGTTATCCAATGTCACATATCTGGAACCTGAAAAATACGAATCAAAGAAACCTCAGGTGGCTGAGATCTCAGACACGGGTACCATACGGGTAAAAGGCAAGGGTTCCACAAAAATAACAGTCACTATTTGTGATAAGAAATTCAAGGCTGCCTTTAAGGTGAAGATGAAGAAGGCAAAGACATCGGGAAAAGAAGGATAATGCAGGAAAAGGAATACAGGGAAGCCCTGGAGAGGGCAGTACGCCTTGCCCACGAGGGCAGAAACCATTTAAGCGAGGAGGAATACCGGAAGATATTTTCTCCTCTTAATATGACAGAGAAGCAGCATGATCTCACCCGGAAGTATTTTGAAGGACTTAATATTTCCTTCGGGGAAATGCCGGAGAAAGATGAAGGGGATCTGCCCCTTGGGAAAGAGGACGGGAATTATCTGTCCTTTTATCTTGAAAGCCTTAAGGGGCTAAAGGATTACAGCGATAAAGAAAAGAAAAAGATCTTTGACAGCGCTCTTTCCGGAGATATCGATGAGGTGAGGGAAGAGCTTATCAATATGCACTTAAGGGACGTGGCGGATATAGCAAAGCTCTACGTCTATCACGGGATGAGCCTTGAGGACCTGATAGGTGAGGGAAATATCGGCCTTATGATGGCGGTGGATCTCCTTGGAACGGTGGACAGCATGGAGGAAGCGGAGGGACTTATCGGAAAGACCGTGATGGATTCCATGGATGCCGCGATAAAGAGGGACAGGGAGCTTAGGGATGATATCGATTCTATCCTTGAGAGGATCAATAACATCACTGCTGTTGCAAAGGAGCTGTCGGAGGAAGTGATGAGGGATCTTTCGCTTCAGGAGGTAGCCGAGAACAGCGATTATTCGCCGGAAGAGGTAAGGGAAGCCTGGGATTTCACCGGCCGTACCATTCCGGGTATAGCAAAGGAAGATCTGTAAGGAGTAAAAATGCAGGAAGAGATCAAGCGTATAGTTCCGGAGAATGCCGGACTGGTTTTGGAGGGAGGCGGCTCCAGAGGAGTTTTTACCGCCGGTATACTGGATTATTTCATGGAAAAGAATCTCTATTTCCCCTATGTTGTCGGGGTTTCTGCCGGAGCCTGTAACGCTCTTGATTATAAATCAGAGCAGCCCGGCCGCAGCAGGGATACTTTTATCATAAGGGACAGGGCGCTCCATCCCATTAATCCCATGAACATCCCAAGGATCGGGTATATCTACGACATGGATAAGCCTTTTTATGACTATCCCCATCTGTACTTTCCCTTTGATTTTGAGACCTTCAAGAGTTCGAAAATGAAGTGCGAAATGGTGGTGACGGATATAGATACGGGAAGGGCGGAGTATTTAAGTGATTATACGGATGACGACAGGATACTGAATATCTGCCGGGCTTCCTCTACACTGCCTTTTCTTGCACCTCCGGTGACCATCGACGGAAAGCGCTATATGGACGGTGGTCTTGCGGATTCCATTCCCTATGCCAGGAGCATGAAGCTGGGGTATAAGAAGCATGTGGTGATCCTGACCCAGCAGGAGGGTTACAGGAAGAAGCAGGATAAGGCAAGCGATATGCTGGTAAAAGCAGTATACGGCAGGGAAAAAGCACTGGTGCGGACCTGTATAAGGAGACCCGGTGTATATAACAGGCAGCTGGAAATACTGAAAAGGCTTGAGGATGAGGACAGGCTCTTTGTTATCCGTCCCACGGAAAAAACGGTAAAGAGGCTGGAATCGGATCTGAATGAGCTGGACCGTTTTTACCAGCATGGCTACAATACGGCAGTTGGGATTTTTGATGAAATGATGGATTACCTGCAAAGATGATAAAACCTTTTCGAGGAGGATAACGCGCGATATGGAATACGGCAGGATAAGAGACATTTATACATTATTGGAGGAGAGAGAAATACCGGATCTTCATTCCAGAGGTTTCAGGCTTCGTCACAGAAAGACCGGAGCCAGGATAATGCTCCTTGAAAACGATGATAAGAATAAGGTTTTCTATGTGGGTTTCCGTACACCTCCCGAAGACAGCTGCGGCACGCCCCATATCCTTGAGCATTCCGTTCTCTGCGGTTCCAGGAAGTTCCCGGTCAAGGATCCCTTTATCGAGCTTGCAAAGGGGAGTCTTAATACTTTTCTTAACGCCATGACCTATCCCGATAAGACCGTTTATCCCGTTGCCAGCACAAATGACCGGGATTTTAAGAATCTTGTGGATGTTTACATGGATGCGGTGCTGCACCCGAATATCTATGAAAAAGAAGAGATCTTCAAACAGGAGGGCTGGCACTATGAGATAACGGAGGCGGATGAGCCCCTTAAGTATAACGGAGTGGTATACAACGAGATGAAGGGAGCCTATTCTTCCCCCGACGACGTATTGTCAAGGGAGATAAACATGTCCCTTTTCCCCGATACCCAGTACGGCAAGGAGTCCGGCGGGGATCCGGAATTCATACCGGATCTGAGCTATGAAAAGTTTAAGGAGCTCCACAGCAAGTATTATCATCCCTCCAATTCCTATATCTATTTATATGGCGATCTGGATATGGCTGAAATGCTTGAATACCTTGACAGGGAATATCTGTCAGAGTATGAGAAGGAGAATATAAACAGTTTCTTAAAGCTGCAGAAGCCCTTCAGTGAGCAGAGATACGTGGAGAAGAGCTATTCCATAACAGAGGATGAGGAGACTGCGGAAAACACCTATCTCTCCGAGAATTTCGTGGTGGGGACCAATCTGGATCCAAAGCTTTATGTTGCATTTCAGATACTGGAATATGCCCTGCTTGATGTGCCGGGAGCGCCGCTCATGCAGGCTCTTCTGGATAAGGGCATTGGCCATGACGTGGAAGGAAGCTATGACAACGGCATTTACCAGCCGGTCTTTTCCGTAACCGTCAGGAATTCGGATCCGGAGAAAAAGCAGGAATTCCTTGACACCATAAGTGAGGTGCTTAAAGAGCAGGTGAGTAAGGGCCTTGATAAAAAGGCACTTCTTGCAGCCATCAATTTCTTTGAATTCCGCTACAGAGAGGCGGATTTCGGCGCATATCCCAAGGGACTTATGTACGGGCTCCAGAGCCTTGACAGCTGGCTTTATGATGAGGAAAAGCCTTTTATACACATAGAATCCAATAAGATCTATGAGGAGCTGAGAAATGAGGTTGACAGCGGCTATTTCGAAGGATTGATCAAAAAGTATCTCCTGGAAAACAGTTTTTCATCCGTGGTGGTTTTGAAGCCGGAAAGAGGGCTTACGGCCAGGAAGGATAAAAAGACTGCGGATAAGCTTGCAAAGATAAAGGAAAGCCTCGGAAAAGATGAAATAGAGCAGCTTATAAAGGATACGGCGGCACTGAAGGCTTATCAGAGCGAACCCAGCACGGAAGAGGAGCTTATGACCATTCCCATGCTGAAGGTTTCCGACATAGATAAGAAAGCGGAGCCCATCCACAATGAAGTGACGGAAAAGGATGGAACGGAATACCTTTTCCACGAGATCTTTACCAACGGCATCTCTTATCTTACCCTTTCCTTTGACCTGAGTAAGATACCGGAAGACCTTCTTCCCTACGCCTCCGTGTTCAAATCACTGCTCTGTCAGGTGAATACGGAGAAATACAGCTATACCGACCTCAATAATGAGATCAACTTAAACAGCGGAGGCATTGATTTTTCAATAGCTACGGTGCAGGATACAAAGGCTCCCGGAGAGTTCCGGAAATTCCTGGATATCCGGGGACGCTTCCTTGAGGACAAGACCGGTTTTGCCTTTGAAATAGTGCCGGAAATCCTTTTCAACAGTGATTTTGAGGACAGGAAAAGGGTTAAAGAGGTGCTGTCCATGATGGTAAGCCGTATGGCAGACAAGATGATCTCCTCAGGCCATGCCACCGGTGCCCTCAGGGCTGCCTCCTGTTTTTCGGCAGTTGACAACTATATGGAAAGGATAAGCGGCATCTCCTTCTATGATTTTATCAAAGAGCTGAACGACGATTTTGACAGCCGTTTTGAGGGATTGAAATTAAGGCTTAAGGAAGTAAAGGAGCTGATACTCAGACAGGAAAACCTGCTCTTTGACCTTACAGGCAGCAGAAAGAGCCTGGATCTTGTCATGGAAAAGGGAGAAGAGTTTAAGAAGACCCTTAAGGACGGAAAGACAGCCGATGCAGGCTTTGCCTTTACCCCTGTTAAGAAGAGGGAGGGCATACGTACCGCTTCCCAGGTACAGTATGTGGCTGAAGCCGGAGATGCCCGGGCCGCAGGACTTAAATATACCGGGGCCTTAAGGGTATTAAAGGTGATAATGGGATACGACTATCTCTGGAACAATGTCCGGGTTAAGGGAGGTGCATACGGCTGCATGAGCTCCTTCTCAAGGACAGGACAGTGCCATCTTGTATCATACAGGGATCCGAATCTTACGGAGACCCTTGATATATTCAACAATGCAAGGGATTACATCAGCAGCTTTGAGGTGTCGGAGAGAGATATGACAAAGTTCATAATCGGTGCGGTATCCGCTCTGGATACACCCCTGACTCCCAAGTCATCGGGACTCCGTAGCCGTATGGCGTACTATTCCCATGTTTCCTTTGATGATATACAGAGGGAAAGGGATGAAGTCTTAGGCTGTGACAGGGATGCAGTGAGGGAGCTCTCCCCCTTCCTTGACTGTATAAGGGATTCGGGATACGTCTGTGTTCTGGGTTCCGAGGAAAAGATACAGGATAATGCGGAGATCTTCACAGAGATAAGGACGCTGAATTAAGACCTGATATGGAAGATATGATAAGCACAAAAAAAGCCGGGTATGTGACCATAATCGGGAGACCCAATGTGGGCAAGTCCACCCTCATGAACCATATTATCGGCATGAAGCTCGCCATAATCTCAAAGAGGCCCCAGACCACCAGAAAGAGGATGATGACGGTCTACACCGAGGAGAGGGGACAGATCGTATTCCTGGATACCCCGGGGATCCATAAGGCGAAGAATGCTCTCGGCGAATATATGGACAGGACAGCCATCGGGACTATAGGGGATGCGGATCTGGTTCTCTGGCTGGTGGAACCTTCGCCGGGTACAGGCGAAGGGGAGAAAGCCATAGCGGATATATTGAAGAAGGCCAATGTCCCGGTGATACTTGTTATCAATAAGACCGATACCGTCAAAGATAAGGAGATACAGCCTGTGATCGAAGCTTACAGGGATATTCTTCCCTTTGAGAGGATCATACCGATCTCAGCCAAGCATTCCATCGGCAAGGAGGAACTCCTATCGGCGGTATTTTCATTTATGCCCTACGGTGAGCCTTTTTATGATGAGGAAACACTGACTGACGAGACGGAGCGGAGTATAGCCGGAGAGCTTATAAGAGAGCAGCTCCTCCGTAATCTGTCCGAAGAAGTGCCCCATGGTACGGCGGTCGAGATAGAGAGCATGAAGGAGAAGAAGAGCGGCTGGTTTATAGACGCCAACATCTTCTGTGAAAAGAAGAGCCATAAGGGCATCATCATCGGAAAAGAAGGGGCCACATTAAAGAAGATAGGCACCGCTGCCAGGCTGGAAATGGAGAAGCTCCTGGATAAAAAGGTAACATTAAGGCTCTGGGTCAAGGTTAAAAAGGACTGGCGTAACGATGAAAAGAGTATAAGATCCTTCGGATACAGGGATGACCGGTAAAGAGGATCATATCCGGTAGGGGATACAGCGGGATACCAATGGATTTAATAAAGCTGCACGGCATTATCCTCAAAACTGCAGATCATGCGGAAACAGACAGACGCATCACCCTTTTGACCGCAGAAAGGGGAAAGATCACCGTTTTCTGCAGGGCGGTGAAACGTCCGGGAAACCGGCTTATGGCGGCAACTGAGCCCTTTGCCTTCGGGCTGTTTTACCTGACGGAAGGAAAAAGCGCCTACAACCTAAGGGATGCTGAGATATCGGATTATTTTGAGGAGCTGAGGACGGATCTTGATGCATATTATCTTGGCTCCTACTTTCTGGAATTTGCCGACTACTATTCCAGGGAAAACATGGAGGACAAACCGCTTCTTTCGCTGATCTACACATCTCTTCTGGCTCTTATAAGGGAGGATTTTGATAACGGATTCGTGAGAAGCGTCTTTGAGATAAAGATCATATCCATAGAAGGCGAACTTCCCGGTTTGATTAGGGACAGAAAACTTCTTCCGGGAACCCTTCATGCCATGGATCACATCACTTCAAGCACTCCCAATAATCTCTATACCTTTAAGGTGAACCGGGAAGTACAGTCGGAGCTTATGGCTCTTTCCGCTTATTTCGTATCCGTCTGTGTAAGGAAAGACTTTTCTTCTTTAAGGATACTTAAGGAGCTTTGACCGGGGCTCTGAACAGATACGTTTTGTTTTTGACATAAGCCCTGATAATGTTATATTATTATCATTTGGAATAAGTTGGTTTGGAGTTTCCCTATGGTTAAGAAAAAAAAGGCTGTGCGTCAGAGCAAAAGGCAGAAAGCCAGACGCAGAAAAGCGTATATTGCAAGGTTCATCATACTGGTTCTTGCGATCGCTGCCGTGGCCGGAGTGGTTTTTTTGGCGGTGAAGCTTTTCGGGACCCTTAAGGACAGACTGCCGGAGCTCCCTGCCGGAGAAGAACAGACTGAGGAAGCGGAGGATACATCCTCAAGCTATATCATAGCCATCAATAAGGACGGCTCCCTTACGGAGACCAGTGTGGAGGATTTCGATACCAAGGAATATGATGCCGAAGAGCTTAAAAAGATGGTAAATGATACCATAAGCGATTATAACGGCTCAGGAGAAGAGAAGATCAGCCTTAGATCCCTGGATATAAAGGACGGCATAGCCAGAGCAGTGATATATTATGCTTCCGATAAGGACTATGCTGCGTATAATGAGAAGACATTCGTTATCGGAGATGTAAGTGACCTGGATATTACCGGTGTCACCCTTGCCGATGATAATAATACGGTACTCACCAAGGATGCCATGCCTAAGGTTAAGGGAAGCTACGTTCTCCTTAACGATGATACCACGGTGGTGGTTCCGAAGGAGGTTCAGTACGTATCAAGGAATGTGAAAAAGACCGGTAAAAAGACCGCAGAGGTGAAAAAGGCCGGCATAGACAGCGTGATCATATTCAAGTGATCCCTGCCGGGGGCTGCCGGCATATTTCAGTAAGCATAAGGAGATTACATTTATGGAAAAGACAATGGACAAGATCGTGAATATCTGCAAGGGCAGAGGCTTCATCTACCCCGGATCAGAGATCTACGGAGGACTGGCCAATACCTGGGACTACGGTAATCTGGGTGTTGAGCTGAAAAACAACATAAAGAAAGCCTGGTGGAAGAGATTCGTATCCGGCAATAAGCTGAACGTGGGTGTTGACTGTGCCATTCTTATGAACACACAGACCTATGTGGCTTCGGGACATATCAAAAGCTTCTCGGATCCGCTGGTTGACTGCCGTGAGTGTAAGGAGCGCTTCAGGGCGGACAAGCTTATCGAGGACTGGGCAAAGGAGAATAACGTGACTCTTGAGTCCTCGGTGGACGGCTGGAGTAATGACGAGATGATGGATTATATCAAAAAGAACTCCATTCCCTGTCCCACCTGCGGAAAGCATGATTTCACCGATATCCGCCAGTTCAACCTTATGTTCAAGACCTTCCAGGGTGTGACCGAGGACGCAAAGAACACGGTCTACCTTCGTCCCGAGACTGCCCAGGGTATCTTCGTCAACTTTAAGAATGTCCAGAGGACGAGCCGTAAAAAGATCCCCTTCGGAATAGGACAGATAGGAAAGTCCTTCAGAAATGAGATAACTCCCGGCAATTTCACCTTCCGTACCCGTGAGTTTGAGCAGATGGAGCTGGAATTCTTCTGTGAGCCCGGCACTGACCTTGAGTGGTTTAAATACTGGAAGGATTACTGCCATAAGTTCCTGCTGGATCTTGGTATGACACCGGAAAGCATCCGCACCCGTGATCATGATCCCGCGGAGCTTGCGTTCTACTCAAATGCCACCACTGACTTTGAATACCTCTTCCCCTTCGGCTGGGGCGAGCTCTGGGGCGTGGCAGACAGGACCGACTATGATCTGACCCAGCATCAGAACACCTCCGGTGAGGATATGAGCTACTTTGACGACACAAAGAATGAGCGCTATATCCCCTATTGCATAGAGCCGTCACTTGGAGCGGACCGCCTTGTACTTGCGATACTCTGCGATGCTTACGACGAGGAGGAGCTTGAAGGCGGAGATATAAGGAACGTGATGCATTTCCATCCGGCTCTTGCACCCGTAAAGATCGGAGTGCTTCCTTTGAGCAAGAAGCTAAACGAAGGTGCTGAAAAGATCTTTGACGAGCTGAGCGGTTATTATAACTGCGAATTCGATGACAGGGGCGCCATCGGAAAGCGTTACAGGAGACAGGATGAGATCGGTACTCCCTACTGCATAACCTACGACTTTGATTCGGAGACCGACCATGCCGTTACGGTCCGCGACAGGGACAGCATGTCTCAGGAGAGGATAGCCATAGCAGAGCTTAAAGACTACTTCAGGGATAAATTTGAATTTGTATGATCATTTTTAAGCCGGAGGATTCCGGATTTGTACGGATTTATGTAACTGTTCGGAAGCCGGAGGGTTCCGGACGTATAGATTTTTGAAAGGTATTGTAGATCAGTATGAAACAATTCAGTGCAAACGAACTCAGAAAAGCGTGGAAACAGTTTTATATCGACAGGGGACATGTGGACTGCGGAGCAGTATCACTGGTAAGCGACGGTTCCACCGGTGTAATGTTTAACGTTGCCGGAATGCAGCCTCTTATGCCCTATCTCCTTGGGAAAAAGCATCCTATGGGAAAAAGGCTCTGTAATGTTCAGGGCTGTGTCCGTACCAATGACATAGATTCTGTCGGAGATAAGAGCCATGTAACCTTCTTTGAGATGCTGGGAAGCTGGAGCCTTGGAGATTATTTCAAGGAAGAACGCTGCAAATGGAGCTATGAGCTGCTTACGGAGGTTTTCGGCTTCGATAAGGATCATCTGGCTGCTACGGTCTTTGCCGGGGATGAGAACGCTCCCAGAGATGAGGAAGGTGCTGAATTCAGAGTAAAGTCCGGATTCAAGAGAGAGAATATATATTACCTTCCCGCCAAGGACAACTGGTGGGGGCTGGAATACGGTCCCTGCGGCCCCGACAGTGAAATGTTCTATATAGCAGACAGGGAGGACTGCGGTCCTGACTGCGGCCCCGGCTGTGACTGCGGAAAATATACGGAGCTTGGAAATGATGTGTTCATGCAGTATGAAAAGCATCATGACGGGACACTTACTCCCCTTGCCCAGAAGAACGTGGATACCGGCTGGGGACTTGAGAGGATCCTTGCTTTCCTTAACGGTACCAGAGATGTTTATCAGGTGGATGTATTCCTTCCTGTCATTCAATATATTGAGAAAGAAACGGGATTAAAGTATGACGCCGATGAAAAGGCTACCCGCTCCATGAGGATCCTTGCGGATCATATCAGGACCTCCGTTATGCTCATCGGAGACGAGGCAAAGCTGCTGCCTTCAAATACCGGTGCCGGCTACATCTTAAGAAGGCTTATCCGCCGCGCAGTAAGGCACAGCAGGGCTTTGAACCTAAATAAAGAGAAGGTGCTGAACATCGCTTCCATCTTTATTGATGAGATCTATGCCGAGAGCTATCCCAACCTAAAAGAAAACCGGAAATTCGTTCTTTCAGAGCTTGAAAAGGAGATAAGCAGATTTGAGAGTACTCTTGAGAACGGAATGAAGGAATTCAAAAAGATACTTGATAAGGCAAAAGAGGAAAAAGGTTCCGGGATAAGCGGTGATATGGCTTTCTTCCTCTATGACACCTATGGGTTCCCCTTAGAGCTTACCGAAGAGCTGGCCGAAGAAGAGGGACTTAGGGTGGATAAAGAGGGCTTTGACAAGGCTATGGAGCAGCAGAAGAAACAGGCCCGTGAGAATCAGAATTTCTCCCAGAATCTGGATGCTGCCGCAGGAGTATTTGACAGCCTTTCCGAGGATATCGTAACTGAATTTACCGGATATGAGAATTTTAATGATGATGGTGTCATCAAAGCCATGGCAGGAGATGGCGCTCTCACGGATGAGCTTAAAGAGGGAGAAAAGGGCAGCATCATAACCGACAGGACCCCGTTCTACGGAACCATGGGAGGCCAGGTCGGAGACAGCGGAGTGATTAAGGGAGAGAACGGTGCTTTGTTCCTTGTTGCCGAGACTGTACATGCGGGAGCCGGCAGGACCGTCCATGTGGGCGAAGTTAAAAAGGGTGCCTTCAGGAGCGGAGACAGGGTCGAGCTCAATGTGGATGTCAGCGAGAGGAACCGGACCTGCCGCAACCATTCTGCCACCCATCTTTTACAGAAGGCTTTAAGAGAGGTTCTGGGTGAGCATGTTGAACAGGCAGGATCTTATCAGGATACGGATAAGACCAGGTTTGACTTCAGCCATGATAAGGCCATGACGAAGGAAGAGTTAAAGAAGGTGGAGGATCTTGTAAATGAGAAGATCGCCGAGGCTTTAAGTGTTTCCACTGCCGAAATGACCATGGATGAAGCAAAGAAGACAGGAGCCATGGCTCTCTTCGGTGAGAAGTACGGTGACATTGTCCGGGTGGTAAAAATGGGAGACTTCTCCGTAGAGCTTTGCGGCGGAACCCATGTTAAAAACACAAGCCATATAGGAATATTCAAGATCCTGTCAGAAAGCGGTGTTGCTGCCGGTGTCAGGCGTATTGAAGCCCTTACGGGAGATAATGCAAGGAATTATTACAGGGAGACGGAGGATAAACTGGAAGCTGCCGCAGCACTGTTAAAAGCCACTCCTGCTACCCTCTCCGAACACATAAAGAAGCTGCAGGAGGAACTGAAAGCAGTTAAGAGCGAGAACGAATCCTTAAAGAGCAAGGCTAATAACGAGGCTCTGGGTGATGTTCAGTCAAAGGACGTGAAGGGAGTAAAGCTTTTCGCTGCCTCCGTTCCCGGAGTTGACATGAACGGCCTGAGAGAGCTTTCCGACAAGCTTAAGGAAAAGGAAGACTGTGCGGTAATAGTCCTTCTGTCCGAAAACGACGGAAAAGCCAATATCGTTGCTGCCGCTACAGACGGAGCACAGAAGAAGGGCGCCCATGCAGGAAACCTGATCAAAGCCATTGCTTCCCTGGTAGGAGGCGGCGGAGGCGGACGTCGCAACATGGCCCAGGCCGGTGGAAAGAACCCCGCAGGTATCCCCGATGCCCTTAAGAAAGCTGAGGAAGTGCTTTCAGAGCAGATACAGTAAGCAACCGATACATAACAGATTTTTTATTCTATGTATATCCAGTCCCGCACAGAGTCTTAGATTCAAGGATTCTGTGCGGGACTTTGTTTCTTAGATCCTGCAGAGTCATAGATCCAAGGACCCTGTGCGGGAATTCGTTTCTTAGAATTAAACTCGCAAACGCTTCGCTTTTTGCTCGTTATAAAATCGCTGCTTACGCAGCTCTCCGGGTACGGGGCTTATAACCCCGCACCCGAAATCAAGATATTCCCACCACCTAAAGGTGGTGGGTTATCTTGAAAATTTTATATATTATGATGTTGGGGTCAAAAGGTATTTTGTCCCCAACTGATACCGCGAATTACTCTGTTGCTAAAGCAACTCCCGCAATTCTGAAACACTCACAATCCGCGCAATAGCGCAACTTGTTCGTGTTTCACGAGTCACAAAGCCATAATGATTTACAAACAATTTTGAAAGCATTATGACGTTTTGACCCTAACATCATATTATCGAAGATATATATGGGATTATCTGTATACGGGTATTATTATATGATTGCCTGAAGTCAGGCTTCCGTCATAGTCCAGGTGGTTTATTGAGACTATCTCACGCTTTAACCTGTCTCTGTCTTCATATTCAACGGAGAGATATTCCTCCGCAAGGGAATCAATGCTGTCACCGGGATAGACAAGAACGGAGGTGTACATCTTTTCTTTCGCGTTCGTGGCGGAGAAGTCCTGTCCGGCAAAGATATGGACGCAGAAACTGAATGTGAACACCATAAGGAGCACAACAAGGGCAGTTAAGAATCTGGAAAGCATCCTCTTCATCTTTCTTCTACCGGAGATCCTTATATGCTTCCTCGATTTGCGGGCCTTTACACTTTCTACCCTTGCGTTTTGTTCCATTTCCCTTAGATCCATCATATTCCTCATATTTCATTTCCCTCATAGTATCACTGTACGCATCAGAACATTCGTTCGACCTGTTTTTGATTATATCGAACATTCGTTTGTCTGTCAACAGAAAATCGAAAATTTGTTCTATTAATTTCTTCCTTTTTCTCCGCAGATCAATCCTCAGATTTCCTTGGTAATCACCTCATATACGTTGCAAATATGCTTTTCTCGGACTCCGACGGACAATGTTGCGTGATGACTGGACATCCGTCTTTGATAACTGGACATCCTTAACCGTTTTGGATTTTTATTTGGTTTCAAGGGAAAGCCCTGTGCTTATGCACTCTCGGCATCAGTCATAAAACTAAATACAGATTAATTAAGCGGTTAAGGATATAGTTGTGAATATTCCTGACGGTCTTACACCGGCTATTCGGTGATAGGAAACCGCTTCCTGACAATCTCAATTCTGCATTCGGTAGTTTGCTTGAATAGCCTTCGTTAGTAAAGTCTGCTTCGCACCGCTGAAGCAGCAAGGGCTTGACAAATAAAGCCTATTAAAGCTCATATCACCCAAGCAGAATTAAGACGGTTTCCGGCATCCGGAATACCGGCTTCCAAATTTCCGGAATTGCGGTTTCCTGTGACAAGAATATTCAGAGTTGCTTTGCCTTGTCAGATGACGCCGCTTTGTTGTCATCCTTTGGAGCAGGCAAAGATGTCCTTTTACCAATATGTTTGCCTAAGGGTGAAAAAATCCCCCAAAAAGGGCATAAAACAGGAGCATAGCGGCAGCAGTAGAAGAGAAGAATATGCCTAAGAGCGAAGAAATCCCCCAAAAAGGGCATAAAACAGGAACACAGCCGCATGGATAATGCGGCTGTGCAGAACATCGGATAAGATTTGTA
>JAFVEU010000144.1 GCA_017475845.1 Lachnospiraceae bacterium
ACTGAAAAAAGATGAAGTTCTCCACTCTGCGGGAGAAAGGGTACAGAAGCTGGATATAGTCCTGAAGGGCACCATCCGTGTTTCCAATTCCGATGGAGGAATGGTGCTTAAGACCGGTGCCATCATCGGTGCTGCGGAAAAGCCGGATGAAGGCTATACCTTTGATTACCGGGCTGAATCCGATGCTTCCGTATATACCTATGATTATGCCAATCTCGCGGATGTGGTAAGAGTCATAAAGCTGAATCAGAAGATAGCTCCTGTGCTGGCATCTTCCAGTGCAAGGGCTGCCGTGGACTGCCATTCCTGGTATGAGAAGCTCCGTATGGAGAGTGAAGACCTCTATACCGGGGTCAAGAGGGATCTGGAAGACTACAAGAGCCTGATGATGGAGCAGGGTAAGACGCCTGAGGAATATCCGGAGGTTGAGAACCTGATGGAACCCAGGGAAGCCGAAGGCCTTGAGGAGTGGAGGCTTGAGTACCTGAACTCCCTTATCGAAAATGATGCTTCCATCAGGAAGGATTTCTATTCCCTGAATGTGGGCATATGTACCGGAATGATATTGAGCAATACCGACTTTATGAAGATAGTCTATTCCGAGCTCACAAGGATAAGCAGATACAAGGAATATCTGAACGAAGTCACCGCGTCCTTCAAAATGGACTATAAATATGCCAGGGCCCAGATGCAGAGTGATGATGAGGGTGAGGACGGCGTACATGAGATAAAGGACGCTCTTCATATCATTCTGGGTTATTCCGGAGTTTCCACCTCCACCACCCAGATCTTTGAAAAGCTGGTAAACGAGTATTCGGCTGTTCCGGATAAATCCGATACCTCGGATGAACTGAGGAAGCTCAGGAAAGAGATCGCAAGGATCTTCTACGATATCTATACCGCCGTGTTCCTGAAGACCCTGGAGGAGGTAAACCCTCCTCTGGAAGTAAAGATGTTCCTTCTTTTCGGCTTCATGGACGAGAATTTGGCGGGAGCAGAGAATACGGCCATTCTCGCGAACTTCGCAAAGAACTGGAGAAGCGATCCCGAGGGCCGTGTGGTCACCATAAGGGAGTGGCTGAAGCTGGTCTATGAGCAGAAGGTCAACCCGTCAAAGAACGAATTCGACAGTGATTATATGGAATATTTAAGGGAGCAGGTCACCGGAGGATATATCACCAGGGAAGACGAGGCTGCCTTTAAGAACGACAGGATGAAGAGGCTCCGCTTTGAGATAGAGAACTTCTTTACCATGGGGAACCGTCTGACCTTCGGACGTGTCACCACCTTTATCCCCGTATTTACCGATGATGCGGTAGTGCGGCCCTTAAAGACCTCTCTCATCACTCCTGAAAGGGTGAAGAATTCCCTTGATACCATAAGGGATATCGACTTCTCCCTGTTCTACAGGGATTCAATGATATCCTTTGAGGAGCTGGAGATCAACCAGTTCATGGAGTCAAAGGAAGTACTGCCCTATGTGATCCTTATGCCAAACATGGGTTCCAGAACCTCAATGTGGCAGGAGATCGATGGCAAGAAGAGGGATACTCCCGCCAGGATGATGATGTCCATACTGTTTACGGAGGATCTGGATGATGCCATGACGAAGCTCTGCGGAGAATTCCGGTGGGAGATGTGCAGAAGGATACAGGGTGTCCACTGGAATGATGTGACGGATCCCAGTCTCACCAGCGAGTACTGTGATTATCTGCAGTTCTACAGAAAGAATCACGACATTTCTCCCGAGAGCAAGGAAAAGATCAAGCTTGCCCTGCAGAAATCCAGGAATAATTACCGGACGGTGTTTGTTTCCGACTATATGGCTTATATCAGAAACGAAGCCACCGGATCTGCAAGACTCAATAAGGTGGCCCGTGGGATCGTTTTCAGATACTGCCCCTTCAGGAAGGAAAAGAGGGAGGCGATGAAGGTGAACCCTCTGTACGGCGATCTTATCGAAAAGTACGGCATCAAGCAGTCCGGAAAGGTACGTCTCATCCAGGTGATGATCCAGAAGATAAACAAGATGGAAGAGGATGTGCCGGACAAGATCAAGAGACAGCTTGATTATTTAAGGACATAAGGAGGACCGCTCATGGAATCTGAAAATATTCTTGCGGACAAACTTATAAGCGAGTACGGGAGAGAGCTGGAGATGTTGTTCTCCTATATCCCCTATTTTTCCGACGGCAATAACAGCTTTGCAAAAAAGTACGACGGTGCCCAGGGCTCGTCAAATCTGGATTTTCCCGTGTTTGATTCCGTGCTCTTGGACTTTGTGAAAAAGGCTTCGAAGACAAAGCTCATGTACAGGAATTATCCTTACGTCTATTCAAGGAACAGGATAAGGACCCATGAGGATGAGAGAAACTTTATCAAAAAGTGCACCATCAGGGACGTGGATGATCTTAGGGGATTTCTCTCCAAATATGTGCTGGAGGGGCTGCACAGAGGCCCTGCCTGGGCTGAGGGTGCCAGAGAGGGGATCTACCTTGCGGTTCTTGTGAAGTTTAAGGAACTGATAGATTTTTACAGAAAACCTAAATAAATAAAGTAAGGAGCCTGAAATGGTCAGACGTATTTATGTGGAAAAGAAGAAGGCCTACGCAGTCCATGCATCGGAGCTCATGCATGAGATACATGAGTTTCTCGGACTTAAGAAGGTGGGGCTTCGCTATCTGATAAGATATGATGTTGAGAATATAAGCGATCCGGTATTCAAAGCTGCATGCCGGAGTGTTTTTTCTGAGCCCCCGGTGGATATCATATATGAGGAGACCCCCGGGATCTCAAAGGATGAGAGGATGTTCGCGGTGGAAGCCCTTCCCGGACAGTTTGACCAGAGGGCCGATTCCGCTGAGCAGTGCATACGGTTTCTGAAGGGCAGCGAAGAACCCATAGTACGTACAGCCGAAGTATATGTGCTTTCAGGGATAAAGAGCGATACAGAATTAAAGAAGATACAGGATTATGTCATGAATCCCGTGGATTCCAGGGTCGCAAAGGACGAAAAGCCCTCAACCCTTAAGCAGGATTATCCGGAGCCCGGGGACATAAAGATTTTTGACGGCTTCAGGAAAATGGATGAGGCCTCTTTTAAGAAGCTTTACGATTCCCTGAATCTGGCCATGACCTATAATGACCTTAAATTCATAAGGGATTACTTTAAGAATGAGGAAAAGAGGGACCCTACCGTAACGGAGATCAGGGTGCTTGATACCTACTGGTCCGATCATTGCCGCCACACCACCTTCTTAACGGAATTAAAGGAGGTGGAGATCGAGGACGGCTATTACACCGCCCCCATAAAGAAGGCCTGGGACAGGTACCTTAAGACCGCAGATGAAGTGGGACGGAAGGGTTTTATCTGCCTTATGGACATTGCCACCATGGGAGCCAGGGCCTTAAAGAAGCAGGGAAAGCTAAGTGACGAGGAAAAGTCCAATGAGATAAACGCCTGCTCCATAGTGGTTCCTGTGGAATTAAAGAACGAAAAAGGGAAGGTGGTCAAGGAGAACTGGCTCGTGATGTTTAAGAACGAGACCCATAACCATCCCACGGAGATAGAACCCTTCGGCGGAGCTGCCACCTGTCTTGGAGGAGCCATAAGGGATCCCCTTTCCGGGCGCGCCTATGTTTATCAGGCAATGAGAGTCACGGGTGCTGCGGATCCGAATGTTCCGGTGTCCGAGACCTTAAAGGGAAAGCTGCCCCAGAAGAAGCTCACAAGGGAAGCTGCGGCAGGCTATTCCTCATACGGAAACCAGATAGGCCTTGCCACCGGCCTTGTGGATGAGATCTACCACCCGGGTTATGTGGCAAAGCGCATGGAGATCGGTGCCGTAATGGCTGCGGTTCCGGAAAAGGATGTTTTAAGGGCTGACGCTGAAAGCGGTGATGTGGTGATCCTTCTCGGAGGAAGGACCGGCCGCGACGGTATAGGCGGTGCCACAGGCTCTTCCAAGGTACATACGGAGAAATCCATTGATACCTGCGGGGCCGAAGTGCAGAAGGGAAATGCTCCCACCGAAAGGAAGCTCCAGAGGCTCTTCCGCCGTCCCGAGGTGTCAAAGCTCATAAAGGTCTGCAATGATTTCGGTGCGGGAGGAGTTTCCGTCGCTATAGGAGAGCTGGCACCGGGACTTGATATAGATCTGGATAAGGTCCCTAAAAAATATGCGGGACTGGACGGCACGGAGCTTGCCATCTCCGAATCCCAGGAGAGAATGGCTGTGGTTGTTGATGAAAAGGATAAGGACAGATTTTTATCCTTTGCTTCCGAGGAGAACCTGGAAGCCACTCCCGTGGCTGTCGTGACAAAGGAGCCAAGACTCGTGCTCCGCTGGAGAGGAAAGAAGATCGTAAACATCTCCAGGGAATTCTTAAATACCAACGGTGCCCATCAGGAGGCTTCCGCAGAGATAAAGGCTCCCTCTTATGAAAAGAGCTATATGAGGGAGAACGTGGATATAAAGAACGAGAAGAAGGCATGGCTTGACTGCCTGTCTTCCTTAAAGGAGTGTTCAAGACAGGGACTTTCCGAGCGGTTTGACGCTTCCATCGGGGCCGCCACCGTTACCATGCCCTTCGGAGGAAAGTACCAGAAGACACCTGTCCAGACAATGACGGCACTGCTGCCCGTTCTCAAGGGTTCCACAGAGACCGTCACCCTGATGAGCTACGGCTTTGACCCCTATCTTTCATCCTGGAGCCCCTTCCACGGTGCGGTCTACGCCGTTACCTCCTCTGTGGCAAAGATAGTGGCTGCCGGCGGAGATATGCGTAAGATAAGGTTTACCTTCCAGGAATATTTTCAGAGGATGACCGGTGAAAGCCGCCGTTACAGCGAGCCCCTTTCAGCTCTTCTGGGTGCTTTTGATGCGCAGATGGGATTCTCCCTTCCCAGTATCGGAGGAAAGGATTCCATGTCGGGAACCTTTGAGAACATCGATGTGCCTCCCACACTGGTGTCCTTTGCCGTGGATACGGGAAATGTACATGATGTAATAACTCCGGAACTGAAGAAAGCGGGAGATCATATAGTTAAATTCCAGATCCCCGTTGATGAATATGAGCTTCCGCTTTATGAGGAAGTCATAAAGCTCTATGAAGGCATAGGAATGGCGGAAAAAGCCGGCATAGTAAAGGCTGCCTATGCCCTCAGTGAAAACGGCATTGCCCCGGCCCTTTCAAAGATGGCCTTCGGAAACAGGCTGGGAGTAAGGATAGAGGACGCCGTTTCTAAGGAAGAGCTTTTCCTTGCGGAAAGCGGAAATATCATCGCTGAGATAAGCGATATGAGAAAGCTTGATTCCCTTAAGGTGCCCTATACCCTTATAGGACAGGTCACTGAAGATGAGAACATAGTCCATGACAAGACTGTGATCAGTCTTTCGGAGGCGCTTGAAGCCTATGAGAGCACCCTTAAGGAAGTGTTCCCCTTAAAGAGCAGTACGGAAAAGGAAGAGGTTCCGTCTCCGGTATTTAAGACAAAGAATGTTTACATCCCCAGGTACAGAAACGCGAGACCTAAGGTATTTATCCCCGTATTCCCCGGAACCAACTGCGAATATGACAGTGCCAGGGCCTTTGAACGAGCCGGGGCTGAAACGGAGATAAGGATATTTAAGAACCTGTCGGAGTCCGATATCCTGGAATCCGTGGCTGTTTTTGAAAAAGCCATCGGGGATTCACAGATAATCATGTTCCCGGGAGGCTTCTCCGCCGGTGACGAGCCTGACGGTTCCGCGAAATTCTTTGCCACGGCTTTCAGAAACGAGAGGATAAGAAAGGCTGTTGACTCTCTCTTAAAGAGAGACGGTCTGGTCCTCGGTATCTGTAACGGTTTCCAGGCCCTTATTAAGCTTGGGCTGGTGCCTTACGGAAGGATAACCGACGCCCAGGAGGATGATTCGCCGACCCTTACCTTCAATACCATAAACCGGCATATAAGCAAGATGGCCTATACAAAGGTGGTATCGAACAAATCACCCTGGCTGGCACTTACGAAGCCCGGAAACACCTATGTGAGCCCCGCTTCCCACGGAGAGGGCAGGTTTGTGGCGGATGAGAAATGGCTGGAAAGACTCTTTAAGGAAGGCCAGGTTGCAACCCAGTACTCGGATCCCGAGGGCAATGTGTCAATGGATGAGACCTGGAATATAAACGGTTCCTTCAGGGCCATTGAGGGTATCACCGATCCCACCGGCAGGGTCTTAGGCAAGATGTGTCATGTGGAGAGAAGAGGAGATGGCGTAAATATCAATATCTACGGTGAGCAGGACATGAAGATCTTTGAAGCCGGGGTAAGATATTTCAAGTGATTTCGGGAGAAAATCCTCCACCCGGGTCTTGTACCTGAAAAAATACAATCGTTATTTTG
>JAFVEU010000145.1 GCA_017475845.1 Lachnospiraceae bacterium
GGTACTAAAGGAAGCGAAATGATTCGTTCCGTCGTAGCCATAGGTGAAATCACTTGTTTTGGAGTCTGCGAAATCAAAGGCCACCGCATATTTATATTTACCGTTATAGAGCTTAAAGGCTGCATCCTCGTAGGATATCCAGAAATAACCGTTTCCGTAGCGGTCATCCCCTGCAAAGGAACTCTTCACAAGAAAACCGCCGTTACCATCGGGGATATTTCCAGCAATGGCAAAGTTGCTCCTATCTATGCTGTCATCCCAGGCCACCAGTACCGCAGTATGATTTGTGCTATAACCTGTGTAGACGGGAGTGTACTTGAAGCAGTCCGTTACCTGAGGACTTCCCGCAGGGTTATCCCTCTTAACTACGGTATCCGGATTCTCTCCCGCGCTGTTATCGCTGATCTTCATCTGTATCCCGGCAGAACCGTAATCCCTTATCATGGCCTTGATGGAATCGATATCGTTATTTGGAACCCAGACAGCGTTCTCCAGCTGTGCGTCAACGGCGTCGACATTTCCTTCAAAATTGATGACACCTTCCGTGCTCGGGCCCGCCCAGCGCTCGAAATTAAAAACGGTATTTATGAGATTTCCCTTTGCGAATCTAAGATCCCCTTCCTGCCAGTTTTTACTGTTTGTCTCCGTGGAGATATTAAACTCATATCCGGTATAATCCCAGCTTTTCCAGCTCTTCACCGCTTTACCGCTGCTGTTGTCATAGGTGAGATCTCCCGGAACAAAATCCGTCGCATCCGTCTTTTTATTCCAGGTCTCTCCGTAATAATCATATCTTTTGGAATTGTATGTGGATTCCACTATATGTCCGGGATTCACGGGCTTTGCTTCCAGCTCGTCCTTAGTCATTATTCCGTTCTTTATCATACTGGTCTCTGCCATGCTTGCAGCGGCATAGGCCCAGCACCAGGCCGTAGCTCCCTGGTTCTTGGGAGTTGTGACATAGTTATTATAGGAATCGTAATAGCTTGATTCCAGCGATGCCAGAGAACTTAAGGAGGCTCCGTCTCCCCCTTCTTCCCCGTCCATCCTCTCCTGGGTGGCACTGGTCACATAACCCACCGTCTCATCGGAGAAGTCCATGTTCATGTCGATATTTCCGGGGGTGAAAACATAATTAAATCCCGGCTCCTCTTCCGTTTCTTCCGACTCTTCGTCCTCTTCCTCGCCGTCCTTCTTTTTCACGGATTCCGGATCCTCTGTCTTAACCTCATCTTCCCATTCTATCTCTCCGGTAAATTCTGATGCGGTCTCTTCCGGAGTGTCGGGGGAAACCGTCTCCGCATCTCCGGTGTTTTCGCTGTTCTCCGGGTTCTGAGAGCTTTCCTGTCCTTCGGTATTTTCTCCGGTTCCCTGCTCCCCTTCGCTTCCCTGCACGGGAGTATTCTCACCCTCTGCGGGAGCACTTTCCCCTTCCGGGCTTACTTCGGAGGGAGCCGCCTCCTCTGTGGGAGCGCTTTCTTCTCCGGTATTCTCATTAAGCGCCGGTTCCTCTGCGGGAGCGGAACCGTTCAGGTTACCCCTGTCCTCAGCGGGAGCTTCATTTGAGTCAGAGTTCTCCTCTGCGGGAGCTCCATCTGAACCGGAGTTCTCCTCTGAGGGAGCTTCCTCTGAGCCAAAGCTTCCCTCCGCGGGAGCTTCATTATCTTCCGCGTCAAGAGCACCGTTTCCGTCATTACTGTCATTTACACTGTTCTCCGACTCACTGGTCGTAAGTATCTCCGCGCCGAAAGAACTTACGGGAACAGACGTAAGTACCAGGGCCGCAGCCAAAAGTATGGATAATTTTTTCATCCTTCTTTTCATCATAAACTATCCTCGGAAAACGTGATCTATATTGTAACCGCTAAATTTTTCGGCGTATTTACCATTATCTTAACAGAGAAATCTGAAGTATTTATTAATTTATAGTAAGCGAAATCATAAATTTATGACCCGCCGAGGAGCTACTCCGCCTTGTGTTTTACCGTGATCTTCATCCTGCCCAAAGTCCCTGCCGCTACGCAAGCTATTCCGCTTTGTATTTTACAGTGATCTTCGTTTGTTTCGTGCCGGAAGGAGCTCCCACTGCCTTCAGGAAATAGCAGAGATTATAGGTCTTTTTCGGAATGATGCCGGATCTGTTGATAACGACCCTGACACGGGCCACCCTTCCGCCCCTGTCCACGGTCCAGTATGACTTAAATGGCCCTTCATCAGCCGCTTTTACGGAAGAGGGGTCGATACGTCCGAACCTCGGTGAATTTACCCTTATCTCAAAAGTTCCTGCTATATGATTATCGGACAATGTTTCATTGATCATTAGCTTGTTGCCGCTGACAAAGGAACACCTTATCCGTGAGGTCTTTCTTGAAGCGGTGAAATAAGAAGTCCTCTTCACGCTCTTCGCATCCATGCCGGGATTCCCCAGAACGCTGTTAAAGGAGAACTCTGTGACCCCGGAAGCAAGCCCCGCCTCTTCCTTTGCTCTCACAAAGATATCCGTGATCTCTCCGGTACCGGGATCAGTATACTTTTCCAGTATGTAATTATCGGACATGGAGGCATTGCTGAAGCCGATATCATTTAATACCAGCCCGGCGTTTCTGACCACAGGCCTGTAGTGAAAAGCCGTGTCACTCCTTGACGAAAGATCCATGGAACTGTCCGGGGCTCTTTTAAGTGAAAGGATGCTCTCCTTACTCACCAGCTTTACGCTGAACCTCTTTTTTACAGCCTTCACGGGATTGCATTCCGTATTGATGAGCCAGAGCTGCACCGGATATGTCTTATTGAGCCTGATATTTGCCCCGGCCTTTACCCTCACCGTATTTTCATTTATAAGAGCAAGGCTTATCTCCGGCGGTATCTTCGGCCTGTAACGGTTACTGGATAAGGGCGCGATGGAAAACCCGTCATATTTTGGGGAATTCACCGCAAAATCCCCTTTATCTGAAGCATTCAGCGTAACAAGACTTTTTTTCCAGACCGCCGCAGGACCCTTTTTCCCAAGCTGCACCGTGAGCTTCAGAGCCTTGCTGCGCCTTCCGCTGTTCCTGTCCGTCAGGACTATGTCCCTTTTAACGATCTGCTTATACAGGGAAGAATCCGCCGAAACAGTGATATGATAGGCGGGAAGTCCGTTATATGAAACCTTCTCCTTGATAAACTTAAGGCTTCCCGCATCCTCAAGCCCGGAGATCTCATAATCCCCGTCCACATCCAGAACCAGGTACGTATCGTCACTCACCGGCCTGTCCGCCGTATAAAAGACCAGCTTCTTCTTCGTAAGGAATGCAGGAGGCACGGTAAAATCACTGCTCAGAGAGCGCACCCGCACCGTATCGGAAATGATGAGCTCCGTCTCCGTCACCAGCTTCTCCGGAGCTTCCTCCCCGGACACACTGAAAAGCCCGGTTTCAGCCGCTTCCGCCTCTTCTCCCGACACAGACAGTATCTCATTTCCAGCCGCTTTCGTTCCCTCTTCCGCAACGCAAACAAAGCTGTTCAGAGACAGCGTGAGCAATGCCAGCACCAACGCGCAGGCCGTTCTTTTCTTAAAAACATCCGGTTTCATCATCATTAGAAACACAATTAAACTCGCAGACGCTTCGCTTTTTGCTCGTTATAGAATCGCTGCTTATGCAGCTCTCCCGGTGCAGGGGCTATAACCCCGCACCCGAAATCAAGATATTCCCACCACCTATAGGTGGTGGGTTATCTTGATTATTCTATATATTGTGGCTGTTGACATAATAGCGCAAATTATTGATTATGTAAACTGTTTTTTCAGCCGGGATAGTGTGAGTATTCCGTTCCCCTCTTATCCCCCTCATCACTTTACTGTCTATCCCCGGCATTCCATCCAGGGTTTACTTGCCCTTCCAGCATAATCCCCTCCCAGGCAAGTATTTCCACCCGAGACTCCCCCGAATTGTACTTGCCTTTACCGCATATTCCCCTCCCGGGCAAGTATTTCTTGTCCTCGTGTAGTTTCGAGAGGGTATGAAGAGCAGTTTAGTAAATTGAAACCCTGCAGATTGGAACGGTTCGGCGAAATGCCTGACAAAAGGATCACCCGGATCAAAGCCGGCTCCCGGAAGATCAGATCATGAATAAAGATCAACCTATCCTCAAGACCCCGGTTGCCCCACGTCACATGGAAGGTTCCGCTTAGTGCTGCTTCGTTCCCGACCTGACACGGTTCACAGATTTCCATTGCGCGGGACCGGAGCCTTAAGGACAGGTTGATCCCTGAATTCGAATCATTATATTATCACGCCGCAGATATTGTCAATCACCCTCTGGCAATGCTGTCACTGTTTTTATTCTCGTCTATCTTCGCGTTCTTTTCCGCGATATGGAACTGGTTCCTGCCTCCGGCCTTGGAATCGTAGAGCATATTGTCCGCTCGCCTGATGCCGTCGGTATAATCCTTGTCCGAGGGCGCAAAGCCGGCAATGCCCACGGAAGCAGTCATGAAAAGCTCATGCCCGTCTTCGGTCACCACCTTAACTTCATGGATCGCATCCATAACCTTGTTTGCCACCTGGTAAATCCCGTCGTCGTCAAGCCCCAGGTACACCCCCACGAATTCGTCTCCGCCCCATCTTATCAGATAGTCGGATTTCCTGAAGGTGTGGTAGAGGCTCATGACCACTCTTTTAAGGACCACATCCCCCACATCATGGCCGTAGGTATCATTGATCTCCTTAAAATGATCCACATCCAGAAGCATGATGGCAGGACTAGGCTTGCCCTTTTTATATGCTTCAAAGACCTTCTTTAAGACCTCTTCACCGTACTGCCGGCTGGTGGCTTTGGTGAGGGCATCCCTCTCCACCTGCCTTTTCAGCTTCTTCGTTATATCAAGGGTAAACTCCCTGTCGGATCTCACGGTCATGATCACCATGAAGGCGAGAAGGATAAGGAAGATAAGCGCCACCACGATCTCGAATTTAATGATATATCCCTCGATCTCGGCGTTGGAGCGCTCTACAAAGGAGGCTATATCATTCATGTCCGAGCTCATGCCCACTATCCAGTCATAGTCCGGAAACAGCATGGAATACACAAGCCTCGGGGCCACCACCCCGTCCCTGCCCTTGTTGGAATAAGTATAGAGTGCACTTCCCTTTTCCTTAAGGAGCTCAAGCTCCTCCTCAAGGTACTTCTTCCCCTCCGTATCCGTTTCGGTGGTGGAAAGGAGCCTGCCCTCCGTTACTCTGGATTCGGGATTCACGAACCTGACGGCATAATTCTTGCCTCCGTCGTAATTCCTTATCTCATTGATCCACATCCAGGTGCCGCCTTCAAAGCTGTTATAGGCCACCTTTTCCCGGATGCTGTTCTTCACCATGTTGTTCAAGGTCTCTTTGGTGATCCCGTAGATAATGGACACATTTCCCACCGAGAAGAAATCCGCGGAAATAAAGCTGTTCTTCAGACTGCTTTCGTTACCGTCCCAGGCATCTCCCAGCAGACCGTCGGAATCATATATGACCTCATTGGTATTTTTGTCATAGGCCATGTAAGTCCAGTTGCTCCTGTCGGGTCGGCCGTCAAAATACTCCTTTACCACCCTTTCCGGTGCGGACTCCGCCTCCCTGGCGATCAGGTGGACATGCTCAATACAGTTCTCCACCTGTTCTCCGTATTCCCTGGTACGGACCTCCCTCTCGGTATTGATATCCCCCACAAGGTTGTTTACCGTATTCTCAAGAAAGTGCTTGCGGAGCTCCAGGGCATTGGCATTCAGCTGTTCCCTGTACAGCGTCCTTATCCTGGCAAAGGCCTGGTGCAGGAGCGCCAGTATGGCCAGTGTCATGATCCGGACTATAGCGATGGTCTGCGGTCTGACATTCTGCTTTTTTCCCATTTATATCTCCTCCCATTCTATCTCCCCTGGAATACCTACTATGGTCCCTGTCAGGTCATAGAAATGAAGTCCGCTGTCCCTCCATTCCTCCATGGTCTCCTCGTCAAAGACAAATATGGTATCCTCCGGAGCTTCGCCCCTTCTGCAAAGCTCGTGATACTCTTCAAGCTTTTCCTTTATTTCCTTTTCCACATCCCTTGCAAAATAGTACCTGTTTACCGTAAGTCCGTTCAAAGCCGCAAAATTGGCGGACCTCTCCATTATGTAGCTGTCAGTGGTCACCAGGACTATGTGCTTATATTTTCCGGGCTCGTGAAACAGAGCTCTGTTATCCAGATCGGAATGCCAGGGCATGTTTTCCTCACTGAACTTCTCCCGCCTCTCCGTCATCTCCGGTTCCATGTCCCAGATCTGGGCGCAGAGACAGGCTGTAAGCAGTACAGCGGAGGCTATGGCTCTTACTTTCCTCTTTTCCCCGTTTCCCCTTTCGGAGATCACGGCTATGGCCCCGGTGTAGATAAGGAATACCACAGGCCATATGAACCTGCCGTTTGACCTGAAGATCCCCAGCAGGGAAGAAACAGCATCCGGCAGCTTCAGCTCGAAGAGAAGCTTTGTATTTACGGAAAGCACCGGAAACAGGGCCATGATCAGGAAAAACAGGCCCATGATCCAGAGAAAGATGCTCTTATCGTCCTTAAACACACTCCTTCTTCCGGACAGATTCCTTTTAGTCCGGACAAGGAAAAGCAGTCCCCCCGACAGCGCAAGAAGCAGTCCCCCCGCTCCCAGA